>JBDKVB010000166.1 GCA_039679385.1 Armatimonadia bacterium
GCTCCAGCGTGGGGTGGTCAGTGTGGCTCAGGGTCTTGGCGGGGAACGCGGCGGCGCCGTAGGCCTCCAGCAGCTCAGTGCTGTAGAAACCCGAAGATCCCTGCTTGTTCGCCTCGATGATCCGAACGCGATAGACGCCCGCGGCCTTGGGCGCGGGGAGGCCCTTGACGGACTCGGTGAGCAGCTGCTTTGACATCTCTTCCATTTTAGCAGGAGACTCCCAGGGGGTACGGCTTGACCCGATCGGTGATCCGTGCTAGGAGCCAGTTACCCCCGGAAGCTGCGCGTCAAGCCAGGCCGCGCGAGCCTGGATCCACCCCTGAACATAGGCCGCGGTCGCCTCGACATCCACATGGGTCAAGCCCCAGCGGTCCTCGTCGCGCTGGATTGCAGCAGCCTGACGGCGAGACTGCTCTGCGACCGTGGCCAGCAGGCTGGGGATATAGGTCTTCATGTTTTCCCAGCGCTGGAGCAGGAGCGTCTTGAATGTGGGGTCAGAGATCATGCGCTTGATCCACGTTGCACCCGGGCCGGTTGCGTTGATGGTGTTCCAGACGTCGGGCGCGTGATTGACGTTGACCTGGTTTCCGAACGAAATTCCCATGTCCCAGAGCGGTCCCATATGCAGCTTGCCACCGAGGCTGTCGCGCTCCTTCCAGAGCTTGCATGAGGACTCGAAGTAGGAGTCCTGGTTCGAGCCGAACTCGTTGACGAGGTACCAGTCGGCGAAGCTGGTCATGTCCACAAAGCGCGCATAGCCGGTTGTGGGGTTCAGGAATTCTGAGCTGTATAGAACATTCTCGAAGTTCTGAATCCAGTCCCTCATGTACGCTGCCTGCGTGGCCTTTTCCGGATCCAGGTCGCCGATGGCAACGCCGGGCGAATCGTACTGAATCATGACATCGCGCGAGGTGGTGAATCCCGGGTCACCTTCAGACACGTAGCGACGGCTTATCTCCAGGAGGTATGTCCCCGTGAGCGAGTCGCCAGAGGTTCCGCTCACGTCTTCACCCGGAACGCGCCCGCTCTCTAGCCGCACGAGGTCGGTGAGATTGTACAGGCCCTGGTAGTCCCCGTTGATGGTGACCTCTACGATGCGGAACTGCGGGGTCCAGGTCAGTCCGGAGATGCGGGATCCGAGTGTAAGCCCAGTGATGGTCGCTATCTTGCGCGGGTCATCATGGTTGGCCAGGAGGGCCCAGTCTCGCTGGGAAGCCTTCATCCCGAGCGCGGTGCGGTCGGCGGGGAAGTTCAGGCGGTAGGGCTTCTTGGGCAGGCCCCAGGTGTAGTTTCCGCGCCCCCGGATGCGCAGGGGCCCGGTTTCGGTGGCGAAGCCTGGGGCGATCAGGGTGTACGTGGCGTTGACGTAGGTCTCCGTGCTGGTGATTGGCGCCCCACCGGCGGTTGCTATCGTGAGCGCAGGGAAGACGCCCAGAAATTCTGGACGACCCGCCACTGCGAACGCGCCATCGACCCGGGCCGCCCCCGGCGACCCATCTCCAAGCTCAATCATCCGACTAGTCTGCCAGCTTCGTCAGGCTCATGAACTGACCGGAGGCGTTCGTGCCGTCGAACTGCGTGGGGTAGGAGTCTGCCGACCAGATGAACAGTCGCACCTGGTCACCGATCGTGAATCGAGCCAGTCGCGTGTACTGCCGACCCGCTCGCTCGTTAGCTCCGCTGCCACCCGACTCGTCCCAGTGCACGTGGGGGGCGTCCGCATTTGTCGTGCCTATTCCGACTGCGAGACTTCGGGCTGGCGAGTTGTCGGTCATCCGAACACCGGCAAGGCACAGGTACAGCCCCGTCTTGGGGACGGTGTAGATGAAGGTGCCCGCGTTCCAGGAGCCCCCTCCGATATTGACACTCGGCGTCCCGTCGAGAGGGTATGTCGTGAACGTGTTGGAGCCTATGCTTGTAGAGGCCCCGACCCGGCTGACGGCGAATTGCACGTCGCCGGTTGCGAGCGAACCCCCGCCGACGGTTGCCCACTCCGCATCGCCATCCGCGTTGGACGCCTTGACGAGTGCCTGTCCGGTGGTTCCGCCGTCCGGCAGCACACCGCCACCGGCGCCAGGTGTGATTATGACGTCGGTATCCAGGGCGTTGACGGCACCCAACTCATCTGGGTCCACCCAAACCACGACATCGGCCGACAGGCGCGCCTCCGTTCCGGTGACCACGATGATGCCAGCAATGGTCGGCGACCCCCCTCCGGTAGCCGCGATCGTGATGGTGTCGGCGCCGTCGTTGATGGTGATGTCGATGCCCGCTCCCTCGATCAGAGTGGCGCCAACGGCATCACGGATGATCTCAGCGAGCGTAGAGTTGTTCTCCAGCTTGTCGGTGTTGAGTGTCGTCAGGGCGGTGATGATCTTCGTCGCCCAGAGCGGGCCGGTGGTGATTCCCGGAGTGGGGAGGTCTAGAGTAGACATGGTTCCTTACTCGCCCTTCGGGCGGTCGGGGCGATCGCCCTTCTGGTCATTGGTCTTGCCGATGCCGAGGTTGTCCTGGCCCTGGCCATTGGTGGCGAACTTCGCCGCGGACTCGGCGGACGCGGCGGCTTCGTCCTGCTTGATCTTGGACTGCGCTTCGAGCGCGCCCTTGGTGTTCGGGATCAGCACGTCGCTCGGTGCCGGACCCGAGATGGCCAGGTCCACGAGGTCGCCGAACTTGCCGCGCAGCTCCTCGGGCTTGAACAGGCCGGTCTGCCACATGGTGGCGATCGCCTGGATGAGGCGGTAGGTGGCCTCGTCCTCGACGCGCGGCCACTTGATGATGGCCTTCGGCGCCCCCAGCAGCGCGAACACGCGCTTCAGGAGCATCGAGAGGGCTTCGCGGCGCGCGGCGATCATCTTCTGTGTGGGCGAGTCCAGGTTGCTGGCCGAGCCGTACGAAGACCCGGACGCGCCGGGGTCGCTCAGGGCGT
>JBDKVB010000167.1 GCA_039679385.1 Armatimonadia bacterium
CCGCGGGCGTCCTGCTGCCTTTCGAGGGCCCCGTCGGCTTGCCACTGGTAGTAGGTCAGCGCACCGGCGGTGGTCCGCTCCAGCGTCAACTGGTTCAGCGTGCTGTACTGGTAGTAGGTCGTCTCGCTCCTGCCCGGCGCTGTCTGAACGGTATCCGGCGGTCCTGGATGCGGGCCCATGGCCCTATCCTACCCCGGCAACGGGAACACCCGTTGTTCCCTACGCGTCCTGAGGTCGTATCCGTTGATCGCTCCATCGGCGACGTAGAGAACCTCGCCCGGTTTGCCCCACCGGAACTGTCCTCCCAGGACTGGGGAGCCATCCGCGCGAACGATCGTCTGACAGGTGCCATCGACGAGGGTGAAGACGACACCCAACTGGCCCCTCGCTGGCGTCCCATTCACAGGCGGCGGCTGCCTCATGAGCAGCAGATGCCGCCCGTCGGCAGACCACTGGGGAGAGGCTTGGCAGAAGGTCTCGTCAGTCACCAGCGGCCAGTCGGGGCCCGTGACCGGGCCGATGCGAAGCTGTAGCCTGTCCGTGCTACGCACGTCTCGGTTGAGCTGGCAGAGGGCGGCAAGGTGGCGGCCGTCGCGGCTCACACCCATCGCTGCGACAGCCGCCTCGGGCAGCAACTCCGTGAGGCCGCCGGGGCCCCGTGCGTAGTAGCGGTGGCCGAGGTTCGTTAGCGGTCCCCTGTACACCAACCAGTCGCCGACCCTGGGCTGCCATATCCAGCGCATCGAGCCGACCACGACCCTTCTTCCGCCAACGTCCAGCCCCGCACTCCAGATCGAGTGCACGTCAGTGTCTGAGGGCGCATCCACCTTCTCGTAGAGAACCCATGAGGACTCGCCATACCATCGCGGCCAGCTTATGTAGGTTGGCGTCCGCCAAGGAAGGAGGGTTCGCACCCGCCGCCGATCGGGCTCAATCAGAACGAGACGCTGCGCAGGCATACGGCCCCACCTGCTAGTACCACCTTGGGTCGCGACCATGCACTTGCTGTTGGGTGACCAGCAAGCCTGTGCACCAGGGCTTCCCCACACCCCAGGGACCCTGAAGGCGGTTGGCCCATCCCTGTCCACCAGAGCCGCCCACCGGTCACTGTCACTGGAGCTCACCCAGAGCTTGCCACCATCTGGCGAGGCCTCGAAGCTCATACACTCTCCCACGCCGCCAGGCAGCGGCCGCCAACGCTCCAGCCCGGCACGTACGGCCAACCAGCACATCCCGGCTGCCACAGCAAGCACGATACCGATGGCTGTGGCTTTCCCCACAACGCCACATGGCTCCACCCTGTCTACCTCCGTCCCACGCGACTGTCCCCTTCATCACTCCCCGCACGTGTTACGTCACTAGTGCGCCCTCCCTCGCACCGCCAGGTCCGCTGCCCGCACGAGTGCATCATAGCACGCGAGCGTGCTGGTGCCTGCGCTGGGCAGTAGCGGCAGCGACGGGTCGCCCCATGACACCGGGTTCAGGATGGCATCACAGCAGTCCTGGACCGCCCCGAACATCCCGTCCTCCGTACCCGCGCATTCGCCCAGTTTCTGGACATACCGACTGCAGTCCGGAAGCAGCCTTGCGACATCGACCCACCCTTTCGTGTCGTTCCGCTCAGGCAAGGGCGGCCTGTGTGGCTTCGGGGGCCTTTGTCCGCATCCTCCCAGGAGCGTGACGATCCCCCCGACGACCACCACGATGGCAGCGCCGATGAGCGGCGCGACGTCACCGCCAGGGTCAACGAAGTCAGAAGGTCGATCCCACACATACCGATACGCCCCGACGCCCTGTCTTGCGATCGGGTCCCTACTCCCAAACCTCCCTACCCCGGCGTCGTACCATCGGTGCCAGAGGAGCATCAGGTTCGGCAGGGGTTCGGTGAGATAGCCGTAGGCGCCGACGTACTGGTAGGGAGTTGGCGTCGTG
>JBDKVB010000168.1 GCA_039679385.1 Armatimonadia bacterium
GGTCTCACAATACGGTGCTCGTGGATGGTCAGGAGCAGAATCGACGTGTGGCGCGAGACACCCATACCGTCTGGGAACCGAAGGCGCCGCGATGGATGACGAACGCGGAGTGGGACTTCGCCGAGGGCAGCTATGAGGACGGCTATGGAGTGGAGGGCAAGAAGATCGCCACGCACACGCGGCAGGTTCTCTTCGCCAAGCCTGACTACTGGGTTGTGCTCGACACGATGACGCCCGCCGATGCGGAGGGGCACACCTACGAGGCGTTGTTCCACCTCGACGCCGAGGAGGCGGTGATCGACCCGGCGACGCGGTCGGCCACTGTGGAGTATGGCGGTGCTGCGTTCCGGATCGTGCCGCTGTGCCCGGAGGCGGTTGAGGTGCAGGTGATCAAGGGGCAGACGACCCCGGTGGTGCAGGGATGGCTGCCGACGGGCGAGCACAACAAGCTGCGGCCGATCCCCACGGTTGCCTATCGATGGAAGGCCAAGGGGCGCAGCACCGTGGGATTCGTGATGATTCCGAAGGACGCAGGAGCCGACTGGTCGGTGAAGCAGACCAAGGGTGAGACACTCGGAGACGGTGGACTGCGGGCGACGATGGTCCTGGCCGACGGGTCGCGAGACCTGCTCCTGCGGCGTCCGGGTGGGAAGGCGGTTCAGGCTGAAGGGCCGCTGGACACCGATGCGACGCTGGCCGTAGTGCGACTTGGGGCGAAAGGGGAGACGCTGCGGACCTTCCAGTCCGACGGCACCCGGCTGGAAGTACGACCACAGTAAGCGAGACTGATTCGGCAGGTCAGGATGGCAAGGGAAAGCCGGGAGGCCTTGAGGGCTTCCCGGCTTTGCTGTGACCTGTGGGGAACGGGGCCTTGCTACCAGGCGATGGGAGCGATCTCGACAGGCGTTCCACCGTTGCGCATGGAGTCCGCGCCGGCGCAACCGGTGGCCACGCTCATGCGTCCCGCCTCCGGGGTTGCCAGTGGCTGCTTGCCCTCGAGGACCATGTCGAGGAAGTCCTCGCAGATGACGGGATCAGCGCCGCCATGGCCGCCGCGTGCCGGCTTGATGGTGTACTCGCGGTCAGCGAGGTCCTTCCAGGTGTGGGCGCGACGCATCTTCACCCAGACCTTCATCTCCGGCTCAGAGTTCTCGACCCGGCCCTCGGTGCCGATGATGGTGTAGTTGCGGTGGTAGTCGGGGGTGAAGTGGCACTGCAGGTACGAGGCCTTCATGCCGTTCTCGAGCTGCATCACCATCACGTTGCTGTCCTCGATGTCGACCTCCTGGCGGAAGCAGCACTGGTTCCGGCGGGTGTTGTCGAACTCCCAGCAGGTGTCGGCCTCCGGGCAGTCGGGGCAACGCAGGTCATTGGGCTTGTCGCCGCCGAAGAAGTCCAGAGAGCCAAAGGCGGCCACACGCTTGGTGTAGCTCCCGCATAGCCAGTGGGTCATGTCGATGTCGTGGCTACCCTTCTGAAGGAGCAGGCTGGTGCAGTTCTTCTTGGTGGCGTGCCAGTCGTGGTAGTAGAAGGTGCCACCGTGACCGACGAAGTGGCGTACCCAGCAAGCCTTCGGCTCGCCGATGGCCCCGGAGTCGATGATCTCCTTCATGGTGCGGAAGATGTTCATGTAGCGCATGTTGAAGCCGACCATGAGGTGCTTGCCGGAGGCCTTCCAGGTGCGCAGGATGCGGTCGCAGCCCTCGGTGGTGATGGCAAGAGGCTTCTCGCAGAAGACGTGCTTTCCGGCCTCAAGAGCGGCGCAGGCATGCTCCTCGTGCATGAAGTCGGGGGAAGTGACGGCGACGGCATCGACGTCATCACGCTCGAGCAGACGGCGGTAGTCGTCGGTGAGGAAGACCTGCTCTCCCATCCGCTGCTTGAAGTCTTCCAGGTATGCGGGCACTACGTCTGCGCCTGCGACGACGAGTGCGCGTTTGCTGTCGCGCCAGTGGTTTGCAATTCCTCCGCGCCCGGTAACGCCGATGACGCCGATTCGCAGCTTGTCCATGAGACAACCTCCCGTGGTTGGATGAGACGACGAGTTAGGATGCAAGGCCTGGGCCGCGATAGCCGGGGCGGAACCCACATCCGAAGGGTTCGCCGAAGGGCCTCAGAGGGCACAGGTCTGCGATCTGATCGAGACGCTCCAGCACGGTCTCCGGCAGAGGGCCGGCGGTGACCGCAGCTACGTTCTGTTCTACCTCCTGCACCGAGCGGGCCCCCATGAGGGTCGTGTGGACGTCGGGGTTTGAGATCACCCAGCGCAGGGCAAGGTCGGTGATGGGCATGTGCAGCTCGTCGAGGAAGTCGTAGAGGGCCAGGAACTGCGCACGTCGCTGAGGGCTGAGCCAGGCCGGATTAGCGGCCACCTCTTCGTCGTAGCGCCGGGCGAGCCACCCCTGTTGTAGCGGCGAGCCGATGACGATGCCCATTCGCTGCCGGTGCGCCTCGGGGATCAAGGCGACTTCGGCCTCGCGCCAGAGGAGGCTGTAGTTGAAGGCGGTGAGGACCACGTCGTACTGGCCGGTGGCACAGATGCGAGCCAGAAGGTAGGGTGTTGTGCCGCCGAGGCCGGTGAAGCGGACGAGGCCCTGAGCCTTGAGGTCTGCGATGAACTCCGTGACGGGCCCGGTGAAGCGCTCCCAGTCAGTCCACCAGTCGTACTGGCCGGGCCGGTCGGGTTCGTGGACCATGAGGATATCGACCTGATCGCGCTTGAGCAGCCGCAGGCTCTCGTCGAAAGAGCGCTTCAGGTGGTCAAGGTTGCGAGGCTCGAAGGGCTGCGGACGGCCACCGAGCTTGGTCGAGAGGAAGTAGGGAGCAGCTACGCCCTCCAGGGCCTCGCCGAGGACCTCTTCACTGTCGAGGTATCCCGGCGCGGTGTCGACGTAGTTCACGCCGAGCTCCAGGGCCCTGTGAACCGCCTGGCAGGCCCGGTGGCGATCATCGCCACCCGCTCTGGAGACGAAGAGCCCGCCCATTGAGAGCAGGCCCAGGGAGAGACCGGTACGTCCGAGGACACGTCTGGGTAACATAGGATTGTCACACCTTCGGTTCGGACAGGCTCAGTGGGTTGCGGCGAAGGCAAAGCCGGTGCTATCATTACAAGATGGCCGAGCGGTTGCCGCTGCTCCTCTTGGGCACCGAAGGGGAAGCCGCGTGCCCAACGGGCCAAGTTTAGCACCCGCTTAAGGGTCGGGCAACCGCTTTGCGGAACCAACTGGAGAGCGACGGGGTTGAGAGGAACTAGAGAGGCAGCAAGGTCCTTCGTTCGCCTGGCTGAAGGGGGCTAGAGATGAGCAAGGTACGCTTTGAGGTGAGCTTGCCCGAGGTGCGCAAGGTCTACATCGCGGGCGATTTCAACGACTGGGATGCCACGGCGCGGCAGATGAAACGGGTGCGCAAGGGAGAGGACCTCTTCGTGGCGGTGCTGGACCTGGAGCCGGGGGTCTACGAGTACAAGTATGTGGCGGACGACGTCTGGAGGTGCTGCCCGACGTCGCCGCGGGTGCCCAACAATCAGGGGACGGAGAACTCGGTGGTTGAGGTGCCGGAGTAGCGGGGTGCCTCGCCGAGGTACGGCCCAAATCAGGCCCACAAGGTTGACGCTTTCGCCCGAAGGTTTGCCTTACTGCCTGATAGCCGGGGGATGGAGGCCGGGCGGACCGCACTGTCTGTCCGTGGGAAGGGCTCTGGGCGTTGACAAGAGAAGACTGGAACAGGCAAACTGGGGGTCAAGGCAGCCTGTCACCTCTGGGAACCGACAGCGTTTCCGGAGCGTTACCCCGTGCGGCATATGCTGCGTAGGCGTCGTCGTGTTCGCGCTTCCGTGACCTGGGAGGTGCTTGAAGATAGCACTCGCCATCGAGACCAACGAACTGACGAAGACGTACGGAGTCGATTCCGACGGCAAGGCGGTCGGTCTGCTCGGGCTTTCGCTTAAGGTGGAGGAAGGGCAGATCTACGGGCTTGTCGGCCCCAATGGATCGGGCAAGACCACCACGCTGAAGCTCCTGCTTGGCTTGATCTTCCCGACGTCAGGCAGCGCCAGCGTCCTGGGAATGCCTGTTGGTTCCATGGAGTACAAGGAGCGGATCGGGTTCGTCCCTGAGGGTCCGTACTTCTATGACCACCTGAACGCCGTGGAGCTGCTGGAGTTCTACGGCGGTCTCTTCGGTCTGCATGGGAAGGCGCTGGAGGGCCGTATCCAGGAGTTGCTGGAGCTCGTGGGGATGTGGACGCGGCGCGATATCCGTGTTCGCAACTACTCCCGCGGAATGCTGCAGCGCATTGGCCTGGCCCAGGCTCTGCTGAATGACCCCGACCTGATCTTCATGGACGAGCCGACGGCGGGCCTCGATCCACCGGCGCAGATGCAGATTCGGGACATCATCCTGACGCTCCGCCAGCGGAGCAAGACGGTGTTTCTGTGCTCGCACCTGCTCAAGGAGATGGAGCCGCTGTGCGACAACATCTGCATCCTGAACCGCGGCAAGCTGGTGAGCTCGGGCAGCATGGAAGAGGTGCTCTCAAGCCAGGGCTCGCTGTTCCGGCTGGAAGCCGAGCACGTGTCGGGAGAGGTGGAGAGTCAGCTCAAGGCCACGGCTACGCACCTGGTCAACAGCGGTGGGTTGCTGGAGGCTAAGTTCCCGGATCAGAAGGCGGCGGTAGAGGCTGCACAGCTCTTGACTAACGCAGGTCTGACCGTGACTCACATCGGCCCCGACCGCAGGACCCTCGAGGAAGTCTTCATCGAGGCCGTCAAAGGAGAACAGTAGGCATGGCACGTCGCAACCTGCTGTCTGATTTCAAGTGGCTCCTGTTGCTGGGAGTCGTCGGCCTGCTGATAACGCTGGCCTTTGCGGAGACACAGTCCCAGGTCGTAGTGGCGACGTGGATCGTGCTGGGTCTGGGGATGGTGGTGGCGATTGCGGTCAACTTCCCGACGCGGTTCTTCAGCAAGCTGATGCCGCCGGTGTGGCGCGTCGCGCGAGCCACTTTTCACGAGTCCTGGCGTCGCCGGTTCCTCAACAGCATTCTGGTCTTCGCGCTCCTGATCATCCTATCGTCGTGGACCCTGGCGTATCTGTCGCCGGGTGCTGAGCTGAAGATGCTCATCGACATCGGCCTAGGCGCCTGCCGGTTCTTCGGCCTGCTCATCGCCGTGTTCCTCGGTACGCGTCTGATCGCCGACGAGATGGAGCGGCGGACGATCTACACCTTGCTGGCGAAGCCTGTGACGCGGTCCCAGTTCCTGTTCGGCAAGTTCCTCGGCGGCTACGCCACTGTATTCGCCAACGTCGCGGTAATGGGCCTTGCTTTCTACATCGTGTTCCTCATCAAGGCGCCACAGTTCCATAAGCTCAGTTCCGAGACGCTGGACACGACGTTGCACATGGAGTTCATGTACGGCAACATCGTCAAGGCCATCGGTCTGATTCTGGTGGAGCAGATGGTACTGGTGGCGCTGGCGGTCACGGCGTCGACAGTCTTCTCGTGGATCCTGGCCTCGATCTTCTCGTTCTTCGTGTACTTCGTGGGACAGATGAGCGACTTTTTCCGCCAGTTGTCGGACCCGGGGCAGGGAGCGAGCAAGGCTGCGCAGATACTGTTAGGGACCATCTACCGCGTCCTGCCGCACTTTGAGATCTTCGACATCCGCGAGAAGATCCTCAAGGACGAGCTGGTGCCCTGGGACACCCTAACCAAGCACGGCCTGCAGGGGCTGCTGTATGTTGTGATCATTCTGCTCATTGGTTACCTGTTCTTCAACGAGCGCGAGGTCTAGAAGGCCGGTGGGGTACCGTCCAGGGGGACGGCTGAGGCACAGGAGAAGGCCTGGTGTAGGTTCGTCATCAACACGAGGACACCGGGGCAACCCATGAGGCATAAGCTATGAAGATGCGCACATCCCAGAAGGTGATCGGCTGGCTGGCGGTGGTCATGCTGGTCGTGATGCTGCAGCCGCTGAGCGATAGCGTCTACTACGACCGGCTCATCATGGGGCTGCGCCGGCCGACACCTTTGACCAAGATCGTTGAGTTCGACCCGACTGCGATCACCGGGGTCATTGCGGGGGCCATCCTCGGCGGCTTCCGGGAGATCGCTGCTTCGATGCTCTGGATGAAGACGCATGAGATGTGGGACAGTGGCGAGTCGGCGGGGATCAAGGCCCTGAGCCTGATGCGAAGCGTTACGCTTCTTGATCCGCACTGGCTGGAGCCCTGGAAGGTAACCGGCTGGCACCTGTGCTACAACCTGTATGTTGAGACGAAGGATGAGAAGCAGAAGGCGGAGTATCTGCGGCTGGGCGTGAACGTGCTCAAAGAGGGGATCTCGTGGAACCCCAATCTGTACGATCTGTACTTTGAGCTGGGCTGGACCTACTTCGACAAGATTCGCGACTACCCGCAGGCTGCAAAGTGGCTGGGAGCGGCCATCCAGTTCGAGCATCCGGAGTACATCGAGCGCCTGATCGCGCACGGCTGGGAACGGCTGCCGGACATGCCGAAGGCCCTGGACTGGTACGATTTCTGCATCAAGCGCGACCCCAGTGACGGAACGGCCTATGGTGCGACGCTGACCATTCGCGAGCGCTACCTGCACGCCTGGCGCAAGATGGAGCAGGGCCAGTACGACGCGGCCATCGATGAGATCAATCAGGTCATCGCCATCCAGCCGAACAACATCCTGGCGATCCACATGAAGGCGCACATCTACGAGCGGGCCCTGCGGTACCGGGATGCCATGGCGACGTGGCAAGTGGCGGCGAACCTGTCGAAGCTCGACTTCCATGCCCGGGCACGGGTGGCGGAGATGGCACGGAAGCTCGACCTACCGGTGCCCGAGGAAGCCTCGGACATCTTCATGCAGCGCCAGAGCAGGGGACCGTCCGTACCGGCGCCGCAGGACTTCTGAGTCCAGGCTACTGCGAAGCGACTGACGAGACACAGCCGCCGGGGAAGGGAAGCTCTCCTGAGAGAGGAGCAGCGACCGAGATCCCCGGCGGTTTTTGTGTTACCTCCTCGATGCCTTCCTCACTCAAACTCGGCCCTGTGCCAGTCGTCCATGTCCATGGGGCGCAGGTTGTCGAGACGCAAATTCGGGTCGTCCTGCATCCAACGGTTGAGGTCGGAGACATTCCCGAGCATCCTCGCGCGCCCTGTGGTGTCGTCGATGGTCGGGGATTCGTCGCGCATGTAGGCCGACCACTTGCGGGAGTTGATGTCTTCGGACTCGTTGCGGTTGCGGATCACCTCGTCGATGATGTCCGAGACCGAGGTGTCCGCGTAGCTTCCGCTACGTGTGCTGACGGTCTGTCTGCGCAGGACCTGTCGAGACTGGACGATGGCAGCGAGAAGGTCAGCCACCTGGTCGAACTTGTCTGCGGGCGCGGCCGAGATGCTGGCGTAGAAGAGCCAACTGCCCATGCCCGGTATGCTGCCCGCGAAGACGAGTGCACGCATGGGGCCCCAGTTGCGGGTCGGGCTGACCTCGTTCCAGGTCATGTCCAGGGCGGCCCAGTTGGGTCCCTGGGGCAGAGGCTGGACGGAGTTCACTCGGAGGTCGGTGAGGCTGCCACCGCTGATGCGCACCATGTGGCTGAGGCATAGCGGTGTGGCCTTGTCCGGCGGAAGGTAAGGCGAGGCGAGAACCTGCGGAGGCAGAGGGACACCTGCGGGTAGCATGGCCGAAGTCGGATCGACCACGCTCAAGGGGATGCCACAGGCGACGTAGCCCTCAGGTCCCGAGGCGACGATCATCCCGTCGGTGCCGGTGACGGTCCATCCAGGCGGGACGGAGATCACGACGGAGCCATCCTGATTCATCTTCGGTGTGAGGTTGAAGCGGGCCGGGTCGAGGCGCTCCGGCGCGGGTTGTCTGGTAGTGGTGCCGGTTGTGGTCGGCTGCCCGGTCGTCGTGGTGGCTGTAGGTGTCGTCGCCGCGGGTGCGGCAGTTCGGGACTGTATGAGCTTGTTGAGAAGCTGCTTGACCTGGCCCTCCTTGGCCGCGTACTGGTCAGCCGGGGCACAGATATGAGCCAGCAAGGCATCCTCCTCAGCGACCGCGACCATCACCTCGCCGCGCAGACTGATGCCTTCCACGTCTCGGTGATAGGTCATGTGAGCCATGGTGTCCTGCGGGTCGGCCTCGACGCTCTCGGGGAGTACACTCTGGGCCAGCGGGGCGTAGAAGGCCTGCTGAAGGACCGCCTGGGAGCCACGGCTCTCACGTGGCAGCAGGCAGAGCTCGCCCAGCGCGCCGGGTTGCTGCTGCTCGAACACCTGAACTGCGCGGCCGTCGTCAGTGGAGCGCATCAGCCAGCCCTCGGGGAGATCACCACGGACCCCGGCCGCCTGATTGGGCGGCGCGGAGCATGACAGTGCTTTGGTCGCACCGCGTGGCGGACCGATGGAGAGGAGAGCTGTGCGTGCGAAGCCCATCGTCTCCGGTGATACCTCTCCGATGACCGCAACGAGGTGCCAGGCGTTGCCGGCAGGGAAGACCGTGGCGATGCCCAGCACGGCCTTGCCGTCGGGGTCATCGAAGGTGACGGCCAGCCCCTGGCAGTCCTGGTCGAGCACCCGCAACTCCATCTCCATGAAGTCGCGGGGATTTGGGAAGTTCTCAGGGTCACCCTTGATCTCGGCAGTCAGTTGCTCGGCTACCGGCTTGGTAGGATCGATCTCGGCTGGAACGAAGAGGATCGCCGAGGCGCCGGGCAGCGCTCCTTGCTGCGGCACAATCACCAGGCACTTCGGCTCGGGCTCCTGAGCCGTCCACGTACCCTCCAGTTCGATGGAGAACGCCCCTCCAGGGCCCTTGAACACGTCGGCACTCCCTTGTCCGTACAAACCACAGAGCAGTGCGAACCCCAGGACCACTACCGTCCACCCTTTGCGCACAGCGACCGCCTCCTTTGGCAGACCTTCCCCCCCCGTCGCGTGTTGCGGCTCTTGTGGTGGCCAACCGCCACCCCGTCCCCAGGGTTCTTCGACGTCAGGGCACCAGTCACCCTCCGTGGTTTGCGGCGATTGTGCCGGAAACGAGAACGGAAAGGCCCCGGCCAGCGGGAAGCTGCCGGGGCCTGGTGAGGGGACAGCGGGCGTCAAGGGATCGTGCCGTTGCCGTTGTCGGAGCGGGAAGCCCTGGCCTCGGCACGTCCCATCTTCTCGAGGAAGGTCTCGCTCTTGAGGTCGACTCCCAGGTGATAGCGGATGTGGCGACGCAGGAGGCGGCGGACCTCGCCCAGCGTTCCGGGGGAGAGTCTGAGACGGTCAAGCCTGGCCGGTTTCAGCGACTGCATCGTCTTCATGGCAGCCCGAGACTGGGCGGAAACCTCGACGCCTCCGGGGGCAGGACCTGCGCAGTCCCGGCAGACACAACCTCCGAGGGGCGCCAGATAGGAGGAGGTGCCCTGGAGTTCGTTGCCGCAGCCTACGCAGCAGTCGACGACGGCTCCGATTCCGCTCAGGCACAGGTAGCGCAGGGCGAAGGCCCAGGTCACCAGCTCCGGCTGATGGCAGTCGACGAGGGCGGACAAGGTAGCCTGGAGGAGATCGAAGGCCTCCGGCTCCGGGCGGCCTGGTTCAGTGGTCTGAAGGACCAACTCCGCTGCGTAGGAGGCCAGGGCAAGCCGGTGCAGGTCTGTGCGGAGCGGGTAGTAGGCCTCGACTACCTCGCACTGGGTCAGGCGGTCGAGGTTGCGGCCCTCGGAGAGCTGGAGACGGGAGAGGGTGAAAGGCTCGACGGCCGGCGCCAGTTTGCTCCCAGGCTTGCCAACACCACTGACGGCCGCCTCGACCTTGCCCCGCTCGCGGGTGAGGAAGGTTGCGATGCGCTCGGTCCCCTTGTACTTGCGGGCCAGGAGAGTGATGCCGGTTGCGGTGTAGGAAGGCATGGGTGGTGGAAGCGCAGACGGGAGCTGGAGTGGTGTCGCCCTTCCATGATACGCGACGCGCGAAGGCTTCGCAACCGGGGAAAGGGAACGGCACCTCACGCCCTGCCTCATCTCCGCGTACGGCAACGGCACCTCACACCCTGCCTCATCTCCACGCAGTGGCGAGGGGGAAAGGCAACGGCGAAAGGCAAGGGCAGGGCACCTCACGCCAGAAGAGGCGGTGGGTGTCGACCAAGGGCTAGTCGTCGCCCTCAGTTCTGACGTCCCCAGCCCTGCCGCCCCCAACCTTGCCGCCCCCAATCTCGACGGCCTGGGTTCCGGTGCGCTCGCCAAGAGTGAGTCAGTACCGGGGTGCGGTCAGAGGAACCAGACACGGTAGCGCTGGATCATGTCGCCGCCGTAGAGCCCCGCGAAACTCCAGAGGCCAATGGAGACGAAATGGCCCAGGGTGAAGGCGATGAAACCGGGAGCGAGGCGACGGTACAGGCGTGCACCACCAAGGCGCAGGACCGCCGACTTGGTCAGGAAGAGCACGATGGCGACGAACCACATGTAGTTCTCGTGGCAACTCGCGAGGGCGAAGCCGACGGCGTGCAGGGGGAAGGCCACCCACTCGCGGCGAGCGAGGATGAGCCCGAGCGTCATGACCGCGCCGACGACGGTGGCTGTGATCCTGGGCGTGCTCGGCGGCTGGGGGAAGTCGATGGCGTCGGAGGCATACTGGAACTCGTGCAGGGCGATCCCGGCCCGCTGGCCGCCCTGGGTGCCGCCGACGGTCTCCATCACATTGCCGCCCCAGGTGTGGTAGGAGGCGATGTACATCCACATGGCGACGAGGAGGCCGAAGACGGCTGCGCCGATCACCAGGCGAGCTGTGCGTCGGGCTCCGATGCCCATGGTCTCACCAACGATGCAGGCCTCCTGCTTCAGGCTGGTGATGGCGTAGTAGGTGCCGCGCTCCAGGAACACAAAGACCGAGAGTAGGGAGAAGGACTGGAGGCGCCCGGCACGGATGAAGGGCGTTGAACCGAGGAAATCGGTCAGGACCGACTTCTGCTTGAGCAGCGGGTAGCCCCAGACGATCGGCAGTCCCGTCTCTGCACGGTTGCGGGCGTAGGCGATGAGGAAGAGGGTGCCGACGCCGAAGTAGCCGCAGAACTGCCACCAGTCGACGCCGTGCAGAATCGGGAACAAGACGAGAGCGAGAATCCCAAGGACCGCGCCGAAGAAGGCCGTGCGATGGGAAAGGGGCTCGCGGGAGTCGTCGATGTTGGGGTCTCCGGTCAGGGCCTTGCGGGCGACCTGGGAGATGCGGTGACGAGCCTGCCAAAGGAAGTACAGGCCAAGGATGATCATGGCGCCGGTGGCCTGCTCATTGGAGAAGGGCAGGCCGGGAGTCTGCACGCCCAGGATGCGGGCGGCTGGTCGTGTGACCCAGTGGACCATGGAGAAGACGAAGATGGATAGCAGGATCTCGGAAGGGACCAGGTAGCCCAGGCCGAGGATCTCGGGCTTGTACCAGACCATGAGGCCGGACATGGTGTTCCAGGGGGACTCGGTGAAGAGCTTGCCGATGGGGTACCACATGCCCATGGCCGGAAGGCCGGGGCTGAAGACCTTGAGCATGTTGAGGCCGTCGTAAAGGACCGCAAGGGAGAAGCCGACCCACATCACGGGGTCCTTGAGGAAGGGAACGCCGGTGCCGAAGGTGCTGCCGGTGCGGACCATCTCGATGGACATGGTGGCGAGAGGAAAGGTGAGATGGTCGTCTTCGGCCCACTGCTTGCGGAAGAGGGTAACCAGGCAGAAGGAGCTGACAAAGTAGACAACCAGATAGCCGGTCCAGACGGCGAAGGGAGCGGCCCAGAGTCGCCATGGGACGACGGTGCTCTGGGCGAAGAACTGCCAGATGCTCTCGAGCATGCCGCCGACGACAGGCACGTTGACAAGGAAGCTGGTGGGGATCGTCTTGTCCGCGCCCTCCCAGAAGGTGCGCACTGCCTCAGGCTCGAGTGGCGCCCAGTGAGCCGGAAGATAGCGGGCCATCTCGGTGAAGTGGTTCTGGGGCTCACCGAAGTACTGCAACTCCATGATGCAGGGCAAAACCAGGCGGACGATGCCGACGGAGGGCATGGCCGCAGCGACCATGAGGAAGAGGTAGATAGCCAGGATCTCGTCGCGAGTGAGAGCGCGGCGCTGAGCGAGCTTGCCAAGGGCAGAAAGTACGGGCAGGTGCGAGGAGGCCAGCGCAGCCGCGACACGGCTCCACAGCACAGCGAGAAAGGCGACGAGGGCCAGGGAGAGAATCGCGGGGATCGGCGGCGTGCTCTCGCTCATCTGGCTGGTGGGTGTGACGAGCTCGCTATACTCCACCCAGGCATTGATGGCGATGGTGACGACGGCGGCGATGAGCAGTGCGCGGACCGTGACGACCGAGCGGTGAGGTGCCGTGCTCGGGCCAAGCTCTGGTGAGGTTGGGGACGTAGGCGCCGTGTCGATCATCCGAAGCTCTCTCGCCGGAGGCGGTCATGGGTCGGTAAGCTAGCGGACACAGGGGCTTGAAGGGCAGGGCAGACGGGGTATTCGCCGCGGTCCTCTCTGAGGCCTCCAGGGCCGGGGTAGAGGAGGTTCCGCGTTGTGTCTCACTGCGAAACATGCTGGAAACATGACTCCGGTAACCTTTCGACCAACGGCGGCAGCACCCGCGAGAGATCACGCAGACAGGCCCTGCGAGGCCTTGAGGAGGACACTCCATGGACGGCGCGCAGAAGTATGTGTTGGAGACGGCACGCGAACAGAACGTGAAGTTCATCAAGCTGTGGTTCACTGACATCCTCGGGTACCTGAAGAGCTTTGCGATCACCTTTGAAGAACTGGAAGGAGCCCTTGAGACCGGGATGGGGTTTGACGGTTCGTCGATTGAGGGCTTCGCCCGGATCGACGAGAGTGACATGATTGCAATGCCCGACCCGAGCACCTTCCAGCTCATCCCCTTCCGACCGACCGAGGGCGGCGCAGTGGCCCGAATGTTCTGCGACATCCAGCTTCCAACCGGCGAGCCCTACGTCAAGGACCCGCGCTATGTGCTGCGGAAGATGCTGGCGAAGGCCGAGGCAATGGGCTACACCTACTACGTTGGCCCGGAACTTGAGTACTTCTACTTCGCCTCGGACAAGTCACCGGAGGTGCTGGACCAGGCCGGGTACTTCGACATGGTGCCGGCAGACCTGGGCGTCGACCTTCGCCGCCAGACCGTGTTTGCGCTCGAGGCGATGGGCATCGCTGTTGAGTACAGCCACCACGAAGTAGCCCCCAGTCAGCACGAGATCGACCTGCGCTACACCGATGCTCTGACCATGGCCGACAGCGCCATGACCTACCGGCTGATCGTGAAAGAGATCGCGCGCATGAACGACTGCTACGCGACTTTCATGCCGAAGCCGCTTTCCGATCAGAATGGTAGTGGGATGCATACCCACCAGTCGCTGTTCGAGGGCGACCACAACGCGTTCTTCGACCCGAAGGACGAGATGCACCTCTCGCAGATCGCGCGCTACTACATCGGCGGTATCATGAGGTACGCGCCGGAGATCTGCCTGGTGACCAACCAGTGGGTCAACTCTTACAAGCGTCTGGTTCCGGGCTTCGAGGCTCCGGTGTACATCTCCTGGGCTCGGCGCAACCGCTCCGACATGATCCGGGTGCCTGAGTACAAGCCCGGCAAGGAGAAGGCAACGCGCATCGAGTTCCGCGCTCCGGACCCGGCGTGCAACCCGTATCTGGCCTTCGCGGCGATGCTGGCTGCCGGCCTCAAGGGTGTCGAGGAGAAGCTGGACTGCGGCCCAGCCGTTGAGGAGAACGTGTACAAGATGAGCGAGAGCGAGCGGGAGGATCGCGGGATCACCAGTCTCCCGGGCAGCCTGCACGAGGCGATCATCGCGGCCGAGAAGAGCGAACTGCTGCGCGAGTGCCTCGGCGAAGCAGTCCACGCCAGCCTCGTTGAGAACAAGTACATCGAGTGGGACAGCTACCGCAAGGTCGTCGACCAGTACGAGATCGACACCTACATGCCGAAGCTCTAGGTTCGCGCGGGGAAGGCGGCGTGGCTGGGAGGACAGACTGCAGGGGGAGATGTGGGTTTGTGGAGGGGCAAGGTGAGGTCGTAGTGTCCTCCTCGCGGGACCCGTATGCCGATCTTGTGGCCCCTCCAGGTACGCTCGACGCCGTCGGATTACCGGAATCCGACGGCGTCGCTGTTTGTGCCCGGCGGTCGCACGGCGGGTGTTGCGTGCGGTTGTGGTACGGTGGTCAGTAAGGGAAATCGGCGCAAAGGCCCCGCAACCGATGGTCACGGGGCCCTGGGAAGCGGCCTGGACTGATCTGGGCCGGCGGCTAGAGGCGGTAACGCAGGTTGACCACGGCCACGTCGGTGACGGTGCGGAGTGAGACCTGCAGCCACAAGGCGGTGTGGTTGTGCAGAAGGGACTGCCAGACGTCGTCCACGACGAACTCCGGGATGACGATGGTGACGATGTCATAGCCCTCCTGCTGCTTCAGCTTGGCGCAGTACTCCAGCAGGGGACCGGCGAGATTGCGGTAGGGCGACTCGATGACGGTCAGCGGGATGTCATGCTCCCAGGCATCCCAGAGCCGCCTGATGCGCGGGTCCTGGGCGCCCTCGGCCTCGACGTGAACCGCTCGCACATCGTGAGAGAGGGCTTTGACATACTGCAGGGCCTCGAGAGTACCGCGATGCATGCCGCCTACGAGCAGAACCGTGAGGTTGTGGTGCGGCTGGACAGCGGAGGCGTTGTCGAGGCTGAGGCGCGAGGCCACGTAGCGATAGTGCTTTCCGATACTGCGGAAGATCATCACCAGCACTGGGATGATGAGGCAGACGATCCAGGCGCCGTAGGCGAACTTGGTGACGGCAATGACGATGAGGACGACGCCGGTACAGAGGGCGCCGAGACCGTTGACGATGACCTTGTAGTGCCAGTGTGGTCCACCCTTGCGGATCCAGTGGATGACCATGCCCGCCTGCGAGGTGGTGAAGGCGGTGAAGACGCCGACGGCGTACAGCGGAATCAGTCGGCTGACGTCACCCTCGAAGCCCACGATGAGGGCGATGGCGAGACCTGCCAGCATGATGATCCCGTTAGCGAAGACGAGGCGGTCACCGAGGTTGGCCATCTGCCGGGGCATGTAGCCATCGCGGGCCATGAAGGCAGAGAGACGTGGGAAGTCCGCGAAGCTGGTGTTGGCAGCGAAGATGAGGATGAGTGCGGTTGTGGTCTGGAGCAGATAGTACATGGTTCCGCGGCCAAAGACCTTCTCACCGATCTGCGAGAGGACAGTGACCTTCTCGGCCGGCGCGATGCCGAGCCAGTGAGCCAGGACAGACACGCCGATGACGGTGGTGGCCAGGATGAGCGCAAGCCAGACCATGACGGCGGCGGCGGTCTTGCCCCGCGGCTCCTTGAAGGCCTGGACGCCGTTGGCCACGGCCTCGATGCCCGTCAAGCTGGCGCATCCGGAAGAGAAGGCTCGAAGGACCAGGAAGGCCGTGACGCCCTGAAGTGCCACGGGGAGCTGAGAAGGAAGACCGGGCTCCAGGTGACCCGCCATCAGCTTCGCGAAACCGGCCAGGATGGTCGCAAGGCAGCAGAAGATGAAACCGTAGACAGGGAGGGAGAAGATGCCTGCGGACTCGCGGACCCCGCGCAGATTGACGAGCATGATGAGGACGATGAAGCACACGGCGAGGGCGACACGGTGCTCGTGGAGACCGGGCCAGGCGGAAGTGATGGCCGCCACTCCGGAGGCGACGCTGACGGCGACGGTGAGAACATAGTCGGTGAGGAGTGCTCCGCCGGCGATGTGTGCGGGGAGGACGCCCAGATTCGCGTGGGCCACGACATAGGCGCCGCCACCGGAAGGGTACTCCTGGACCGTCTGGCGGTAGGAGGTCGCTACGATGGCGATGAGGATAGCCAGCGCGATGCCGACGGGAACGCCGTAGGCCAGCCCGGCCGAACCGGCCAACATGAGGACCAGGAGGACTTCTTCCGGACCGTAGGCAACGGAGGACATGGCGTCCGCGGCGAAGACCGCAAGGCCGCCGAACTGCCCGACCTTCTCATGCTCCATGCGGGCCGTTTCTAGAGGGCGGCCAATCAGGAGCCGCCGGAGTACCGCAATCATGGGCGATCACCTCAGGTAATCCGCGAATCATAGTCCTCGGCCTCGCGGCGCGCAATATGGTTCTTCGTTTGGCTCCTGCCCGGTGCCATGCTGGAAGGCGAAGGCCCTCACCCCAACCCTCTCCCGAGGGGAGAGGGAGAAGGGCAACGGCACCTCACCCCCTGCCTCGTCACGACCGGTGGAGAGGCAACGACAGAAGCAGAGGGCCACGGCAACGGCACCTCACTCCCCGGCCCTCTCTCCACGCGGTGGAGAGAGGGGGAGCGGCCAAAGGCAGAGGCCAAGGGCCAAAGCCAAGGGCCAGAGGCAAAGGCAAAGGCAGGTCGGCCTCGCGGCACCCGTGGGCACCGGCTCGGTGATGGTCGCCGGCCCTGGCCTCGCCCCCTGAGCAGGAAGTGGGTAAGCGGCAAAAGGCCTTCGTGCATTGTGAACCAGTTGTGTGTCAGGGGTGTTTCGGGACTGCGAGGACGTTGTGGAGTGTGGTGCGATGGAGGTTCGCAGGCCAAAAGGCAAAAGAAACGGCGACCGTTTCCGGTCGCCGTGTTGAGTGCGAAGTATGGGGGATGTTGCGGGCGATCTAGAGCAAGGCCCGGACCTTCTCGGCCTGCTCCGGAGCTACTGCAGGCAGCTTGCGCCGGATGCGAGACAGTGCGTTGTCAATGGACTTGATCTTGCATCCGAGTTCCGAGGCCATCTCTTTGTAAGACTTGCCAGTGCGGTACTCGGTGAGCACCTCCCACTCGAAGGGGGAGAGTTCGCACCGTAGGGAATGCTGGAGAAGCCTCTCGCCCTCAAGTCCGAGGACGATGTTCTCTGGGTCAACTTCGGGTTTTGAGGTCAGCACATCCTGGAGCGTCCGGTCGTCGTCATCTGCGCTGGGCGGCGCCTCGAGGGACATTGAGGAGTTCAGAGGCGCTTGCTTCTGACGGGTCGCAGCCTTGATGGCTGAGATCATCTGGCGCTGAATGCAGACCTTGGCGAAACAGGCGAAGGAGGTATGGCGGTCGGCTTTGAAGTCGGTGACGGCCTCCCAGAGACCGATCATGCCGATCTGGAGGAGGTCCTCGCGCTCCGCGCCAACCAAGAAGTAAGACTTAACCTTCGCGCGTACGAGATTTCGGTACTTGTAAAGCAGGTATTCGCAGGCTTCCCTGTCGTTGTCTTCCTGAGCCCGTCTGACCAGTTCCTCATCCGAGATTGGTGAGCATTCGGGGCGCCGGTTCCCCGCGGCGGCCGCACGAAAATACTCAGCGGCATTGACCATTTTTCACCTCGAACGTGGACGGTTGGATGGTGGTTAGACACACTGGGTGTCGTCGGTATCGTCGCTGCTGCTTGCTATCAGTTCGACACTGGCATGAGCCAGGACGGCACTGACAAAGGCAACCAAAGCTGCTCCCACTCCGACCAGTGCTACGGGCACCTCTTTCACGATCTGGTCCCCTAACCTCAGCCTGATACCCCTGATCTCGCCACCACGAAGTAGTCCCTTCACCTCCTCGGCAATTTGGGAAATGGCCGTCTCAAAGCTCTCGTCAGAAGTCTGTTTATGCTGTGATACGTCGAGTGAGGCGAGAGCAGAGATGACGTCGCCGTCGGCTGCTTCGAGCGCCTCTTTGGCCTCGGCATACCCCACACGCATACGTTCACGAACCAGGTCGACTTGCTCCAGCGTGTAGGGCACGTACGACCTCCGCCGCAAACAAAACACGGGAGCCACATTCTTGGCTCCCGTGGATAGCTAGCGTGGTTCAGACATGCTGTGCATGTCCCTGGCGCACCATGCGGCGTTGTCGTCGTCACGGAAGCGAACCGGGACAACGGAACGTCGCGTCGCGTAACAGGCCCACCACACGAGAGCAACCGCACCCGTGCAGGCCAACAGCACGTTCAGAATGAACATTACCCTACAGCACCTCGATCGGCAGCTCCGTACAAAGGGGGTGCGACGTTGTGCCGCGATCTGTGTCCCGTGCGGTTCGCCCTCTCCGCGTCCCGCCCGTGAGGAACTGCGCTCCCAACCGGCTCCGGTGATTATAACCAGCCCCCAAGGCCACGTCAAGGCTACGGCCCCTCCGGTCTACATGAACTAAAGGAAAGAACAGACGAGTCGTGGAAGTGATCCCAGAAAGTGTCTCGAGCTGCCGAAGCCGGTGGCTCGGGACGAAAGAGCGGTCGATTCCGGTTATCGGCACCAAGGAGACATGGCTTGTGAAAGTTCTCGTTACGGGCTGCGCAGGGTACCTTGGCTCCCATGTGATTACGGCCCTGGAGGCTGAAGGGCACGACGTTACGGGAGCCGACCTGTTCGAGACGCCGCGAGAGAAGGACTGTGTGGTCGACCTGACGGTGGAGGGGGCTGTCGAGGGTCTTCTGGAAGGCATCGAGGTGATCGTACACACGGCGGCCATCCACCCGTGGAAGTCGTACACGGACAATCAGTACCTGGACAACAACACCAAGCCGGTCCACCACGTGCTGAAGGCAGCCATCGCGAAGAGTGTGCGTCGGGTGGTCTACACCAGCAGCATCGCGGCGACGGGCTACGGGCCGGCCGTGGAGGAGCTGCCCCTTCGAGAGGACGCTGCACCTCGTCCCGACGACCTGTATGGGTGCACGAAGTGGTTCGGCGAGGTGTTCTGCCAGAGCTTCTCCAAGCGCAGCGACCTGGAGACGGTGTGCATCCGGCCGCCGGCCTTCATGCCGAAGCCGGAACTGCAGCGTGGCGCGGGTCTACTGGGAATGTGGGCAGACGTGAGCGACGTGGTCGGCGCCCATGTGTGCGCGGTAAGCGCAGCCATGCCCTCGAAGTACGAGGCTTTCTGGGCGACCGGGTCGCAGCCCTACACGGCCGCCGATGCGGCCGGCCTGCGCACGAATCCGCGGGAAGTCCTGGAGCGCTACTGGCCCGGAGTGCCGGCGTGGTTCGAGGAGCGTGGTGTGAAGGTAGGGCCGGTGCGGGTGATCTACGATCTGGCGAAGACGAGGGAAGTGCTCGGCTGGCAGCCGAAGTATACCTTTGATAGATGGTGGAGGGATCACGCCCATGAGCTTTGAGATCCGTGGACTGCGCGAAGACGAGCTTGAGGAGCACGCCGAACTGCTCCACAAGTCCTACGAGGAGTTCATCACCCAGGGCCGGGGGTTCCTGGCCGCTCCGGACTGGTGGCTGACCAACGTACGTCGCGACCCGTACTACCGCCCTGAGCAGACGCGTGTCCTGTTGGTGGACGGGCGCATGGTTGCCAGCGTGAGCAACTACGAGCGGCCGATGTACTGCGCCGGGCGGGTGGCGAAGGTTGGGGCGATTGGCAGCGTGGCTACGCATCCCGATCACCGCCGCAAGGGGTATGCGCGCGAGGTGCTGGCGGAGTCGCTTCGGTGGATGCACAGCAGCGGGTTCGACTTCAGCTTCCTGTTCGGCAACTACCAGGTCTACGGCCGTAGCGGCTGGTCGCTCTTGACCGCCCTGGAGATAGCGGCACAGGTGCGCGCTCCACAGGAGGCCGGTGGGCTGAAGGTACGTCCGGCCCAGTTCCCAGCGGACATCTCCGTGCTGGCGGCTCTGTACGACGAGTTCAATGCTCCCCTGACAGGCCCCTTTGCTCGGTCGCGGGAGTACTGGGAGAAGCGTGTGACCGGGGGCTACTTCCATGACCGGTCCGTGGAGTTCCGGGTGGTCGAAGACAAGGGCACGCCGGTGGGGTACTTCCGAGGCGCCACGCCGGGGCAGGTGCCGGAGCTCGCCTGGAAGCGGGGAGACGGCCAGTTGCCCGCAAGGGTTGTGGGAGCCATCCTGGCGCATTGGCCGGAGCTCGAGGAAGTGCACTTCAGCCTGTACACGCCGGAGCTGCTGGCTGCGCTGAAGCCCTTCGTCTGGGCGCCGTCCTTTGATGCCTGGGGAGTGCGACAGAGCAGTATCCGGCTGATGGAGAGGTACAAGGGACTGTGGACGTACATCGGGCCGGGAGGCGGAGTGTTCCCCGCGGTTCGCGATACGAACACCCTCCTACGCTTCCTGCGTGAGAATGACTACGTGTTCTGGAGCGGGGTCGATAGCTTCTAGGAGACCCCGGGGTTCCGGTACTGCGGCCTGTCAGGACGAGACCTCTCGAGTTCGTCGTCCCGTGAGGAGGCTCGGCGAAGGAGCGAAGTGACGCAGAGGATCGAGCAGCTCGGCGGGTACACCTACGTGAGCGCCGAGGACCTGCTGCCCTGAGGTCACAGGGGCTTTGAGAGGAGCAAGGCATGACCAACGAGGACGTAGCTGCGATTCTCGAGGAAATGGCGGACCTGTTGGAGCTCGCGGACGATAACAGCTTCAAGGTGCGCAGCTACCGCCGTGCGGCTGAGACGATCAAGGGCCTGGGAGAGGACCTGGCGGGAATTCACGCCAGGGGAGAGCTGGAGACGGTGCCGGGGATCGGGAAGTCGCTGGCCGAGAGGATCGCCGAGTACCTGGAGACGGGCGAGATCAGCTACCGCCGGGCGCTGCAGGCACGGTTCCCGGAGACGATTCTGACGCTGCTGCGGATCCCGGGCTTCGGCCCCAAGAAGGTGGGCCTGGTGTACCGGGAGCTGGGGATTGGCAGCGTTGAGGAGCTAGAGCAGGCCGCCCGTGCGCACCGCCTGCGTGACCTGAAGGGGATGGGAGCGAAGTCGGAGGAGAACATCCTGAAGGGGATTGCTCTGTACCGCGAGGGGCTTACGCGGACCTTGCTGGGTGTGGCGCTGCCGCTGGCCGAGGTGCTGGTGGAGGAGTTGCGGTCTCAGCCGGAAGTGATTGCGGCGGAGATGGCGGGCAGTGTGAGGCGCCGGCGCGAGACCATCGGCGACCTGGACCTGCTGGCGACCTCGGAGACTGCGGCGACGGTGTGCGCGGCCTTCGCGAAGGGCAAGGACGTGATCGTGGCGGGGGATACGAAGGTCTCGGTGGCCATGTCGTCGGGGATCAAGGCCGACCTGCGCTGCGTGCCACCGGAGAGCTATGGCGCGGCGCTGTTGTACTTCACCGGCTCAAAGCAGCACAACATCGACCTGCGCGAGCGGGCCCAGAAGCGGGGCCTGACGCTGAACGAGTACGGGCTGTTCGAGGAGACGGAGGGTGAGAAGGGCCGGCTCGTGGCCGGGCGTAGTGAGGAGGAGATCTATGCTGCCCTGGGGCTGGCCTGGATTCCGCCGGAGCTGAGGGAGTCGCGTGGTGAGATAGAAGCGGCCGAGAAGGGGAGCTTACCCGAGTTACTGAAACTGGGGCAAGTGCGGGCCGACCTGCAGATGCACACGACTGGTTCGGATGGGCGGAACTCGCTGGAGGAGATGGCCCGAGCGTGCATGGAGCGGGGCTACCAGTACATGGCGGTGACGGACCACTCTCCAGCACTGGGTGTTGCCGGTGGTCAGAGCGGGGATCAGTTGCGGGCACAGGTGGAAGAGCTGCACAAGCTCAATGAGCGCCTGGCCGAGGAGGGGCACGAGTTCAGGGTTCTCGCGGGGCTTGAGGCGGACATCCTGGGAGACGGCCGGCTGGACATCCCCGCCGGGCTGTACGAGGAGCTGGATATCGTACTCGGCTCCATTCATCAAGGGTTCTCGGCGGACGCGGACAGGATCACGGGCCGGGTTCTCACCGCCATGGAGAGCGGTCAGATGGATGTCTTCGCGCACCCGACGGGAAGGCTTCTCTTGGGACGCGAGGCCTACGGGATCCATCTCGAGCCGGTGATTGAGGCGGCCGTGCATCACCGGATCGCGCTGGAGATCAACGCCTCGCCGCAGCGCCTCGACCTGAACGATGCTCACGCTCGCCTCGCGCAGGAACGTGGGGCGCTGATCACGATCAACACGGATGCGCACCGGGTCTCGCACCTGGATTTCATGCAGTATGGAGTCATGACGGCCCGCCGGGGCTGGATACGACCAGAGACGGTGATCAATACGTGGAAGCTACCAAGGCTGCAGCAATGGCTGCGGGAACGAAGAGGGAAAGCATGAACCAAGACGCGAAGGACAGGCGGAGAAGCCGAAGACACTCTCTTGCGGGAGGGGTGTGCGTACTGATGGTGCTCCTGGCCTGCGCGGTGCCGAGTCTCGCTCAGCCTCCGAAGCTTCCGCAGGACGTGGAGCTCACCAATCCGGGCTTTGAGGAGGGGAAGAAGGGCTGGTCGGACTCGGCCTTCACCAAGTGGCCGAAGCTGGTTGCGCTGGACAATCAGGTGGCGCATGGCGGGCATGCGTCACTGCGGATCAGCAGCGAACGCGGCTCGGAGAACCCCTTTGTCGGCACCGGTGCGAAGGACCTTCAGGGAAGCGCGACCTATGCCTTCCGAACTTGGGCGAAGTGTGACCCGACGGTCAGGGGGAACGTGGCGGCCGTGAAGATCGAGTACTACAACGCGGCGGGCCAGAACACCTCGGGGTACTACACGCGGCTGTCGCTGCCGACCGATGGGCAGTGGGTGCCGCTGGAAGTCCGGGCGAAGGCGGATCCGGACACGGTGCGGGCGAGCCTGCTGCTGCGGCTGTTCGGCGTCGGGCGGGTATGGTTCGATGACGTGCAGTGCCAGATGGTAGCGCTGGCGCCGAAGGTGACGCTGTCGCCGGAGCGTCAGGTGATTCCGGCCGGGAAGGACCGGGAGATACCGTTGACGGTGCGGCTCGCCAAGCCGGTGGAAGGCGATGGGTTGCCTGCGCTCAAGTTCACTGTTCTCACTCCTCCGGACGGCACACCCTATCAGCCGGAGGCAGCACTGAAGCGGGTTGATGGGCGGACCTTCGAGGCAGTGGCGAAGATGCCGACCATGGTGTCCGGGGCCTACCAGGTCGAGTGTGCGCTCGGAGAGGATCGTGGCAGTGTGCGGGTGTTCGTGCCCGTGGAGAAGCGGCAGCCGCGGTTCCTCACCGACACCGGCACGATCCTGGTCGACGGCAAGCCGTTCTTCCCGATCGGCATCTACCACGTGGGGACCTCCCAGTATCCGGAGCTTGCACGTCGGGGCTTCAACTGCGTCCAGGGGGTCTCCTCGATGGACCTGGAGATCTTCGGGAAGGGTCTGGATGCCGCTCAGAAGTCGCGGATCATGATGGATGTGCCGCTGTATGCCGGGGGCCAGGTTGCGCGGAATCTGCAGGGCTCGCTGCGGAAGCTCAACCAGTACCGGAGACATGCGGCGGTGCTGAACTGGAAGATCATTGACGAGCCGGAGATCCGGCCGGAGATCATGGATGAGGTGCCGGGGGTCTACCAGACGCTGAAGTCCGTTGACCCCGACCACCCGCTGTTGCTGACCCTGTGCCAGCCCGACCAGTATTCGTACTGGGTGAGCTTCGCCGACATCGTCCAGGTCGACCCGTATCCGATTCCCAGCAAGCCGCTGACGCTGGTGTCGGACTGCGTGGCGGGCGTGAAGAAGCACATGGCACCGTGGCAGAATCTGACGGCGGTGCTGCAGGCGGGCTGGATCGCCGACCCAAGTAACCAGCCGAGCTATGCGCAGGCGCGGGTGATGCTGTATCTGGCGCTGGTGAAGGGTGCGAAGGGCATCTTCTGGTACTCCTATTCGGATCCTGGCTGGGACCTGTCGAAGACGGCGCTGTGGGATCGGTTCGCCGACCTCAATGCGGAGACGGCGCAACTGGCGACGCCGATCATGGAGGGCAGAGAGGTTCCGGGGGTGAAGGTGGAGACCAGCAAGCCGGGCGTGCAATGGCTGGCCCGGGAGCTTGCTGACCGAGTGTATGTGTTGCTGGTGAACCCCACCGACAAGAGCATCTCGGTCACGGTCGACCCTGGCAGGTCCATGGGGTGCGGTCCGTGTCTGAAGGGCAAGCCGCCGGTCGTCAAGGAAGGCAAGGCAACGGTGGAGATTCCGTCCCTGGGCGCGGACACGGTGATCTTCACCACGCCGCCGCCGGGGCAGTAGTGCAAGGGTCTTTGCCGGGGAAGCGGAGCAGTCGCACCATATCTGGGCTGAGGAGCTGCGAGTCAAGATGATCGACTGTCACTTGCACATTGGGCACTTCGAGCGCTCGCCGCAGGACACGATCAACCATATGGACGGTATCGGCGCGTGCTGCGCTTACGTGATGGCGGTAGAGGATCGCGACCGCCTGCCGGGCCATCCCACCGAGGCCGTGCTGGCGCTGGCCAAGGACTTCCCCGCCAGGGTTCTGCCGGGCTGCTGTGTGGACCCGCGGGACGAGAACGCCCTGGAGCGGGTTCGAAAGTACCATGAGCAAGGCTGCGTGGGCTTCGGGGAGCTGAAGGTTGGCCTGGCGTGCAACGATCCGCGTTCGGTTGCCATTTTCAAGCTGTGCGCCGAGCTGGGGATGCCTGTGACCCTGCACTTCGAGGAGCACAACTACAACACGGATTTCGGCGCCTTCGAGGAAGTGCTGAACACCTGCCCGAACACCGTGTTCATCGGCCATGCGCAGACGTGGTGGGCGAACCTCAGCGGAAAGGTGCCGGAGGGCGACTACTACCCGCAGGGCAAGGTGACACCGGGCGGCCTGGTTGACCACTGGCTGCGGGACTACCCGAACCTGTATGGTGATCTCTCGGCCGGCTCGGGTCTGAATGCGCTGACGCGCGACCCGGACTTCACTCCCGGGTTCCTCGACCGCCACGAGCGCAAGCTGCTGTTCGCCACCGACTGCCCGTGCATCGACGGGAAGGGCACTGGTTGGCCGAACAACATGTGCTTCGCGGCGGAGTCGGTGCCGGCGCTGGAGCGCTTCAGCTCCGGTGAAAAGGCACTGAACAACATCCTGCACAACAATGCGGCACGGCTCTTCGGCCAGCCGCTGATCTAGAGGGCACCGGTCGCAGCCAAGGAAGGACATGCCGCTGAAGGCGGCGAAGGAGCCTGCGCACACCGCCTTACCAGCACCTGCCCAGGAGGTCTCACCATGCCGTTCACGCCTGCTCTGGCCAAGTTCATCGACTTTCAGGATCCGAAGGAATGCGCCCGGGTACGGGCGATCAAGCGCAGTCAGATCACCAAGACGCAGCCCTGGGCACACAAGGACTTCAAGATCCAAGTGATCGAGGGCACAGAGGAGTTCTACGCGGCCTTCGCCCTGGACATTGTGAAGCGCATCGTTCAGGCTCGAGAGGAAGGCCGCCAGTGCACCTTCATCCTACCGGTGGGGCCGGTTCCGCAGTACGCCATCGCCACGCGGATCATCAACGCGCTGAAGATCGACTGCTCGCACCTGGTCACCTTCAACATGGACGAGTATGCCGATGAGAACGGCCAGTCGGCACCGGCAGAGTGGGAAGGCAGCTTTGCCACTGCGATGCAGGCCAACTTCTTCGCGCGGATCGAGAAGAAGCTGCGGCCGAAACCGGAGAACATCCACTTCCCGAGCAGCGCGAACATCAAGGACTACTCGAAGATGATTGCGGACGCCGGGGAGGCCGACTGCTGCTACGGCGGCATCGGCTGGTGCGGCCACATCGCGTTCTGGGAGGCAAGCCTGGGCGCCGAGTACAAGTCGGACGCAGAGTGGAAGAAGGCGTGTGCCCGGATCGTCGAGCTCACGCCGATGACGATCATGCAAAACGCGCTGCACTCCTTCGGAGCGGACTGGAGCTGGGTGCCGCCGATGGCCTGCAGCATCGGCCCGCGGGATATCCTGGCAGCAAGACATCGCAGCTTCTGGCTGGACGGGATGTGCGGAGCGGGCACGACGATGTCGTGGCAGCGCTTCATCGCACGTCTGGCCGCTCATGTGAAGCCGACCCGGTTCGTTCCGGGCTCCGTGCTGCAGACCGTGCCGACCGACTACACGATCCTGGGCGGCGTCGCCGATGACGTGAAGATCGAGATGTCCTAGGGCCGCAGGGTGTCTGCGGTGAGTTGCTCACCTGCGCGCGGACTCCCGAGGGAGCAGGTCTTCCTCCCGGGGTCCGCGCGTTTTCGTGAGGGTTAGCTGCTGAGAGGAAGGGCGACGGACCGAGCCTCCTGGCACTGGCGGAGGAGAAGGGGTCGTGAGCCGCGAAGTACAAAAGTATGAGTATGATACGTCTCTTGCATCTTGCGGACGTTCACCTGGGCGGGTCAGGACCGGCCTTCGGCAAGCGTGTTCGCGACCATCAGCGGAAGCTTCAGGAGGCTTTCGCCCGCTGCATCGACGTGGCCCTGCGGGAGCGCGTCGACGCGGTTTGCATTGCGGGCGACCTGTTCGACGCTCGCCGACCCAGTGAGCGTGTGCTGCAGTTTTGCGTGCAGCAGCTACGACGTCTTGCGGAAGTCGCCCCCCCGATCGAGTGTTTCCTGCTCCCCGGCACCCATGACTGCCTCGATGCGCAAAGCGTGTATCGTCGTCCGGAGTTCCGACTTCCGGGGCTGCACGTGTGGGCAGAGTCGGGACCGGCGACCTTTCGCACCGCCGACGGGCGCCTGGCAGTTCATGGCAACCCGCAGGGAGTTGGGAGGAGCCAGTACCATCCACTGGCCGGTCTGCGACCCGATCCGACGGCGGCGGCGAACGTCGCTGTGGCTCATGGTTCGGTGGCGCTCCAGGGGATCACTGACGAAGACAGCGCGATCATCGCCCCGGAGGAGATCGCGGCGAGTGGGATGGATTACGTCGCGCTGGGACACTGGCATGACCTGAGCGACTACTCCTACGGCGGCGTGAAAGCTGCCTACAGCGGGTCGCCCGAAGTGGTTCTCGTTACCCAACGGGGCAGTGGTGGCGCCAACCTGGTGACGATCTCGGAAACCGGGACGACGCTGGAGCGGGTCACGACGGGAACGCTGCGGTGCGATGCTCTGGAGCTGTCGCCTGAGACGTACCCGGATGAGGCGGCGATTGCGGAGGCCGTTCGCCTGCAGGCGCATCCTGATCTGATCCTTGAGGTGAAGGTCTCGGGAATGGCGCCGGAGGGGTTCACGCTGGACGTCGCACGGCTGCAGGAGGAACTCGCGCCGAGCTTCTTCCGACTGCGAATCACAGACGAGAGTGTGCCGCCGCTGTCGGAGGCTCAGAAGTCGGGTGTCGCCCAGCAGCTCATTGCTGCGCGAGCGATTTCGGCTTTCCAGGAGCGGATCAACCAGGCACGCCAGGCCCAGGACCCTGAGGCCGAGCGGATCGCGACACGGGCCCTGCAGCTCTCCGTGGCGCTGTTCGCCGGCAAGGAGGTGCTGAGATGATCCTGCGGCGCCTTCATGTGCAGGGCTTTCGGTCACTGCGCGATCTCAGCATCGAGTTCGTCCACGGGCTCAATGTGGTGAAGGGACCCAACGAGGCCGGCAAGAGCACCTTGCAGGGCTCCATCGTGGCCTTGCTGTTTGGTGATCCGGGCAAGAAGAACCGCGAGATCGAGGCGATGAGGTCCTGGGGTGCGGAGACCTTGCCGGTGCTCGAAGGGGAGCTGGCTCCGAACAACTCGGACGGCTCTAGCAAGGGCGAAGAGAAGGTCTGGAGGCTGACCAAGGACTTCGAGCGCAAGCGTGCGCAGTTGACCCTGGAGGATGGAAGGGCACTGGGTGACCGGGGCAAGATCGCCGAACGCCTCACGGAAGTGCTGGGAGTGGAGAGCCCGGACGTGTACACGGCGACCGGGTGCCTGCTCCAGCAGCAATGGGCGAAGGTGACTGCCGGGACGCAGATGCAGGAGCTGCTGCAGCAATCGGTGACAGGCGGAGCAGAGGGCACGGCGGCTCAGGACTTGCTGCGCAAGCTGGACAGGGCGATCACAGAGCTGGAAAAGGGCACGCGCGGACACCCGGCCAAGAACCCGGGCCCGCTGGCGGTGGCGAGTCAGCGGACGGAGGAACTTGGGGCGCAGTTGGCCACTGCCCGAGGAGAGGCCATGACGGCGGAAGAGGCCCGGCTGCAGGTGGAGGCATCGCAGGCGCAGATTGCCGGGATCCAGGGCGAACTAGCTGAGGCAGAAGGGCTTGCCAAGCGTGTCGAGCAGTACCTGAAGCTGGAGCGGGAATCTGGTGAACTGCGGGAGCATCTGGACGGTATCAGTGCGACCGTCGAGACGGTGCAGAAGCTAGAGAGCGACATTTCAGTGATTGAGGGAGGATTGGCGCAGGGCCCGGCGGCGGATCCCCAGGTTGCGGCGGACGTAACGACCTGGCGGGACAGGTCTGTGGAGCGCGAGCAGGACCTCGAGGAAGCACGCGGCAAGGTGGCCGAACTGGAGGAGCAGCGGCGGGACCTGGAAGCGCAAGTGCACCGAAGGCAGAAGGATACCGAAGGGCTATCGGCGGAGCTGGAGCGTGGACGTGGGTTGCAGGTTGAGCTGCAGGCGGCCCAGAGCGAGCAGGAGGAGCACCGACGGCGCAAGGAGGAATTGGCTGCGCAGATCGAGGCAGGGGAGCGACGTCTGGCGCCTCGGCGGCCCTTGCTGATCGCGGGTGTGGTGGTATTCGTTGCCGGCGTGGCCCTGGGGCTGGCGGTCTCGGCGCCGCTGTATGCGGTGGCGGCAGTTGGGGTGGTGCTGGCAGGATGGGGCTGGTCACTGCGACCGCCGGAAGGATGGGAGAGCTGGCCGGCCCAGCGTGCCGAGGCAGGGAAAGCGGCTGAAGAGGCACGCCAGAGAGTGCAACGGGCGACGGACCAGCTTGCGCATCTGCTGTCGGTGAACCGGTCTGAGACCATGGAAGCGCTGGCCGGTGAGGTCGCGACTCGACAGGCAGCCTCGATCGAGGCGAAGGCGAGGCTGGAGAACTGCCACGTGAACCTGGGGGAGGCTCGCAAGCACGTCGGCCAGCAGGAGGACGTGATCCGGGCACTGCGGCTGAAGATCAAGCAGGCGGTGGCGGAGGCCGGGTTCGACAGCATCGAGGCGCTGGTCGAACGGGTGGAGGCACGGGCTGGAGCCGAGCGTCTGCTGGAGGCGAATCGCAAGAAGCGGGAAGGCGCACTCGGGTCGCAGACCCTGGAGGAGCTCGCGGCGAAGCGACGGGAGCTATCTTTGCGGTGGAGCGGTCTGGACGAGCAACTGCGCAGCCCCGAGATGTTGATGGCGCGGATCTCGCCGGAGGAGTACCAGAAGCTGACCTCGCGTCTGGGGAGCCTGCGGACCTCGCTGGTGGAGGAGGAAGGCAGGCTGCGTGAGGCGGAGAAGACCGTGGCGGCTGCTCGCAATGACTCCGACAGTGTGAAGGCGCTGGAGGGCGATCTCGAGCAGACGCAACTTGAGCAGGAGCTGCTTCAGGACCGGCTCGCCGTGTGGACACTGGCCCGGGAAGTGATCGGTCAGGCGCGAGACGAGACCCTGGCGACCGTGACCGACCGGATCGGGCCGCGGATGGGCGAGTACCTGGCAATGCTGACGGACGGGCGGTATAGCACGGTGGCGCTGGACAGCCAGCTTCGGCCGTCCGTGATGGCTCCGGAGACTGGGGCAGAGGTGGCAGTGGGTAGTGAGCAGCAGGAGGCCGGGCTGAGCTGCGCCACGCGGGAGCAGGTGTTTCTGGCGGCGCGGTTGGCCCTGGTGGAGATGCTCTGGCCGCAGGGCGGTCCGCCGCTGCTGCTGGATGACCCGCTGGTGAACTTCGATCCCGGACGTCGCAAGTCGGCGCTAAGGGCACTGCAGGCAGCGGCTGGCACGCACCAGGTGATCCTGTTCACGTGCAGTCACGAGTACGATGAGGTGGCGGACAAGCTGATTGAGATGCCGGGACCAGCGGAGGGATAGGGAGAGGGACGAGGCATCGGCAAACCTGGGGCAAAGAAGACGGCCCGGAGACTGAGGGTGCTCCGGGCCGTCTGTGTGAGTCGCGTCAGGGCATCAGGGCGAGGTCGTCCACGAAGAGATCGACGCCCTCCGGCACATCAAGGCGCAGCACACCGACTCGCGGCCCAAGCATCTCGATGGGCGGGGTGTCCTTGACGGTGAAGTCCGTCCAGAGCGCATTGACCTGCTGCCAGTTCGGGCCGAGTGGGATCGTCGCGGTCCGGCTGCAGATGAACTCGATTCGGTTGCCGTGCTCGTCCTCGCCGACAAGGACCAGCTTCAGGCCTGTGACGGTCTTCTCGTTGGCACTGCGCACGTAGAGGGTGACGCCCCTGGCGGCGCTCTTGCGCAGCATCTCGCCTCGGACGCCGTTCATCTCCCAGCGAGCAGGCCCGGTGAGGTGCAGGCCCTTGCTCCCGGTCCGCGCGGCGGCGCTTTCGATGACTCCACGGCCTGTACTGCGATCGACGTGCGGCCGGCGCCAGCGCATCTTTGCGAAGGGACCCTCGAAGGTCTCGGAAAGAAGGTCGGGCGTCGCCTGGCTTGCGTTGAAGGCGAGAGCCCGCGGGTCGACGGTGCCGATGAGGGTGCTCACCGTGACGTTGCGTTCGTCAGTGGCCAGGCCGTACCAGAGGATCGGGACGTCTGAGTCCTCGACGGGGAGGACGGCCCGGTAGTGGTTCTCGGCGACCTTCTCAGCGGTCACTGGTTTCCAGAGTCGGAAGCGAGCCGGGACATCGGCGGGCGAATAGACGGCCCAGACGTTGGCGAAGGGCACCGGCGCCTCGGCCGTCCAGTTGACCTCGATGCCCGTGTCGGTGGCGCGGGCCTGGTCGGTAGCAGTCAGCTTCGGGAAGGGCTTCTCGGTGCCGTCGAGGTAGTGGGCGAACCAGACGGTCTCCATGTGAGTGCGGTTGCGTCGCGAGTCGACCTTGGGTGGGCCGGCGGTGCCTCCGGGGACCGTGATGACGTGGCTGTCGTTGGGCGAGAAGACCCGGTTGGTGTAGCCCGGCATCTGGGCGAGAGTCTTGGTGACGGCCTCGGGCCAGAAGAACCAGTCATTGGAGGCTGCGCAGTTGAAGTAGGCGCAGCGGACTCCGGTGGCACGTCTCCCGGCGTCGAGGTTCCCGAGCCACAGGTTGCGGTCGGCGTCGGGCATGCGGTCGAGGGCGGCGCGCCAGGTGGAGGCCAGCTCGTAGAAGCCGCAGCCGTAGACCGCGAAGGCGGCGCGAACACGGTCACCGGCGAGGCCGCTGATCATGGTGGTCATGTACCCGCCCCAGGAGCCACCCCAGACGCCGACGCGGGAAGTGTCGACCTCGGGCCGACTGCGGAGCAGGGCGAGACCGTTGAGCGCGGCGACGACACCGTCAAAGAGGGAGCAGGTGTCGATGCGCCCCGCGATCTTGGGGGTGAAGGTCGACCAGCCGTCGCGGACCCAGGGGCCAAGGGAGTTGGTTTTGGTGTAGTCGCAGATGCCGGGCTCGTCCTGACAGAAGGCGACATAGCCGCGCTGAGCCCAGGCCTCGGTCTGCGAGGCGACCATGTCGGCCGAAGCTGATCCGCCATGGCACACCAGGAGAGCGGGATGCTTGCCGGGTGCGAGCGGGCGGGCGAGGACACCGTAGATGAGGACTTTCTCGCCGGTCTCAGGGAGGACGCGTGACAGAAAGCGCAGGCGGGTAACCTCGACGCCCTCGCGCTGATCGACCGAGAGTGTCTCGGCGATCTGGGGGCTCTTGTCTTCAAGCCAGGGTGCGAACACGTTCTGGGTCTGCGCCAGGGCGCAAGTGCCGGTTAGCAACATTGCCGATATCACCGCGAAGACACGCATGTTTTCGTTGCCTCACAGGAAAGTGACGATGGGATGTTGAATTCCTCCAGCGGACCGGGGATACCTGCACAGCACCCTAGTGACGGAGGGGTCGGCGCAGATGCGCATTGGTGATGCGCTGGTACGAATGCCGCGTAGTGCGCTGCTGGCGCTCTGTTCGGTTCTGGTCCTCGTGGTAGGACTTGCGGACTACGCCACCGGGCCGGAGTTGATGTTCTCCGACTTCTACCTGATACCGATTGCCGTGGCCTCCTGGTACCGGAGTCGTCGGTCCGGAATGCTCATGGCGGTGCTCAGCACTCTTACGTGGCTGACCATCGACGCGGCGAGCTCGCCATCGCCCGACCGCCCTCTGCTCGCGTACCACAACGCGGTCATGAACCTGATCTTTTACGTAATCGTGGCGTACGCGCTTTCGGGACTGCGGGCCTCTCGACAGATGCAGGTCCAGCTCACGGAGTTCATCGTGCATGACCTGCGGTCGCCGCTGATTACGCAGATGGTGGGCCTGAAGGCCCTGCGGGGCGCCGCCCTTGGTGGCTTCGGTGAGCGTCATGTCCGGTTGCTGGACATTGCGACCATCTCGGCGAACCGGATGATGACGCTGATCAACTCGCTTCTCGACCTGGCGCGGCTGGAGCACCGGAGGATGCCCGTGCAACTGCGCACGCGCGGGGTCATGGAGATGCTGAAGGTCTCACTGGACCAGGTCTCCCTGTGGGCAGATGACTTGCGGATACCCCTAAGGGTTGACATCGAGCCTGACGCGCTGCTGGTATACGCCGATGCCGACCTGACTTCCAGAGTGCTGGTCAACCTCGTCAGTAACGCGATCAAGCACAGCCCCCCACGAGCCCCGGTGGAGATCACTGTTCGCAGTTGTGGTGACGGCAAGGTGCGGTTCAGTGTCTCGGACCAGGGTCCGGGCGTGCCTCGTGAGTATGTCAGTCGAGTGTTCGACCGGTTCCATCAAGTGCGGGCTCGGCAGGGAGGGGCAGCAGTGGGTACAGGGCTCGGGCTCACCTTCTGCCGACTGGCCATCGAGGCCCAGAGCGGCACGATCTCGCTGGAGAGCACGCCCCATGTGCTGACGACCTTCAGCTTTGTCCTTCCGGCCAGGGCGCCGCAGGTACGCGAGGGAGGAGACGGACTGGGTTCGGGCTGATACCCTATCGGCTGTCCCACCAGCGTGCAGCGGCGGGGAAGGGAGGCGCAGGTGGCTGAGGTCGGGAGAGGTGCTGAACCCCGCTGATGTGTAGACCCTCGAAGTGGACCACGCAGGTAGCATCCCCGGCATCTCGGGGTCGCACGCCCCAGGTGGGCACGTCGTAGAGCAAGCTCACCGCCATGACGGTATCCTCCACGTTCCCGGGCAGACCCTCGAAGCGGAAGACGGTCCGCGGCGGAACCTCAGGAAGCACACGCTGGACCTCGGTGAGGACGGCCTGGCGCGCTTCGGCGTCGCGCTGAAGGTGAGCCTCAAGGCGCCACAGAAGGCCAAGGTTGGCCAGCAGCACGAGTCCGGTTAGCCCCCACAGCAGGGCTCTTGGCCAGGAGCGCTGGGCCAGTCGGGTACTCAGGACGCAGACCCCGTAGCCGAGGAGGAGCGCAAAGCCGGCTGCGGAGAGATAACGGTAGCGGGCTGCCACGGCGTACTCATAGGTGAAGGCCGTGAAGGGCAGGAAGGCAACGTACATTCCTGCGACCAGATAGCGCACCGGGTCCGTGCCGCGTATCAGGAGATCCAGGGCGGCAAGTGTGAAGACGAGGCGCATCAAGTGTCCGCAGGGACCGACGAGGTCGGCAAGGCGAACGGTCAAGGCCCCCTGCAGCGCCTCACGGAACCCGCCGCGAGCGATGTCGGGTACGAGGAGCTGCGGCACGATGTCCAGCAGGTTGCGGAACATATGCGGTCCGAACCAGTAGAATCCCTCGGTGAGGCCGGAGAAGCTCGTGCCGGTCCCACGAGTGAGGGGCTGGATCAGGGCGTACAGGAGGCAGGCTGCGGCCAGAGGTAGATAGGCGGCCCAGTTGCGACCCTTCCAGGGCCAACGCTGCAGGGCGAGACAGTCAGCGAGGAAGACCAGAGGGAGGAGGACGATCGCGTCCTCCTTGCTGAGCATGGCGAGGAACCCGAGAACTGCCGCCCAGGCGAGGAAGCTGCGACGGCCCTCCCTGCGGAAGCGGAGGAACAGGACGATAGAGCAGATCACCAGGAAGCTGCAGAGGGGTCGATGGCCCGCTCCAATCCAGGTGACGGCCTGGTGGTTGCCCCAGAAGAGGGCGAAGCCAACAGCGCCCAGCAAGGCGGCTCGGCGATTGAGGAGCGTGGCGCCCAGCCAGTATACGGCCAGGGAGACCAGGAAGTGAGCGAGCAGCAGATAGCAGTAGTAGGGGACCGGGTTGGTCGCGCCGCCGAGGTGGTACAGGCTCAGGAAGACGAGATTGAAGAGGGGCGTGCAACCATTGTGGCCCACCAGGACTGCGCGCCAGACCTGCGGGTCACTGAGCCAGAGACGGGCCACGAGCAGCCAGTTGAAGTCATCTACGCGAAAGCCCAGCCTGAGGGCAGGAGCATAGGCAGCTAGGACGCACAGAAGCAGAAGGGCTGCGACGCCTGACCGCCCGAAGGGGAGTCCGGTTGAGGGAGAGTCAGACGTCGCAGCAGAGTCATGGTCTGGGAGTGGTCGAGGCATCCAGTGCTATTCCCAGGGATGCAGGACGACCTTGGCCGCCTGCGCTGAAGCGAAGGTGCTGAAGGCCTGCCCGACTTGTGTGAAGCCGAAGGTGTGGCTGATGGTCTTGCGGGCGCCAGAGAAGCGGCGCAGGAAGGTCACGAGGTCATCGAAGGAGTTCAGGTTCTGGTGCCAGCAGGTGATGATCTCGATGCCGCGGCGGATCCCATCGCGGCTGGGGCTGAAGTCGATGGTGCCCTGGTTCTCGCCGATGAAGGCGACCTTGCCGAGGCAACGCAGGGCGTCGATGCAGAGACGCTCGCCCTCGGGACGTCCTGAAGCATCGATCGCGCGGTGGACGCCCTCGCCGTAGGTTCGTTCGCGGATAAGGGTGAGAGCATCGGAGGCAGTCGGGTCGAGAGTCAGGTCGGCGCCAAGTTGTTCAGCGAGATCGCGCCGCCAGGGATTGGGCTCGACGCCGATTACCTGCGCACCGAGGAACCTGGCCAGGGCAACAGCTCCGAGACCGACCGGGCCCAGGCCGTTGATGAGCACGGTGTGGAAGGCAGTGACGCCGAGGCGTGTGAGGGCCTGGAAGGCGGGAGACAAGCCGCAGCCCATGAGGGAGCACAGGTCGTCGTCGAGATCGTCGGGCAGCCTGGGGCACAGCCATTCCTGCTTGCGCACGTACTGGGCGAAGTGCCCGCCACTGCCAGCCGGCTTGTTGGGGCAGTGGATGTAGTCGCCCTGCCGGCATAGCCAGCACTCCCCGCAGCCGGACGCCGGGTTCAGCAGCACACGGTCGCCAACGCGCAGGTGTCGGGCAGCGTCCACGGCGACCACCTCGCCGACGCCTTCGTGGCCACCTCCGGCGTGACGACCCTCGTGCCGGTAGGAGTGCATGTCACTGCCGCAGATTGGCGAGGCAGTGACCTTGACGACCACCCACTCGCCTTCGGGGGTCGGGTCCGGTGCGTCCTCCAGCCATGCTTTGCCATCACCAAGCACCACATGCTTCATCGCAGCTCACCTCGTGAGTGCTCTCCTGCAGATCGTCAGGAACGACTCGTGGACCAGGGGGCTCTGGCTGCTAGCCGGTGAGAGCCCTCATCATGGCGTCGGCGATGACCATGTGTCCGGTGTGATTCGGGTGAACCGGCTCCGGGCAGAAAGCCTCGGCCTCGCGGTACTGAAGGTGCTGCTGGAACAGCTCCTGGGTCTTGAGGTGGTAGGCGTTGTACTTGGCTGCCATCTCATGGACCACGGCGATGTACTGGGGGATGAGGTCCAGCACCGTGCTGCGGAAGCTCTGACCGGTCTCGCGGTCGAGGCTGATGTAGAAGGGGTCCAGCAGGAGCAGGTTGGCGCCGGTCTTCTCGCGGGTGGTCGCGAGGATGGAATCGTAGCGCTCGCGGTAGGTCTCGACGGATACGCCATTGGCCGGATCACGTAGGAACCCGTGGAGGTCGTTGATGCCGATGAGGATCGAGACCCAGTCTGGCTGATGGCGGATCACGTCGTCTTCCCAGCGGTCGCGCAGACCGGTGACGCGGTCGCCGCTGATGCCCTTGTTGAGGTAGCGGACCTTGCGCTCGGGGAAGGCTGCGGTCATGCGCTCGATGAAGATCGACGGGTAGCCGCCGCCGAAGGGTGCAGAAGCGGCACGGCGGCCACAGTCGGTGATGCTATCGCCCTGAAACAAGAACAACTGTCCGTCAAGAACGGGGAAGTCTCCCATCGTTCTCCTCCCTTGGGTGCGTAGCAGAATGAACAGGGCTGGTTCGACGGACCTGTAGAGGAGACCTGCCCCAGTTTCGCTCTGCACAGAACAGTCAGCGGGAGTCTAGACCAGTGCGACGTTGCAGACAGCGTCGCGCAAGGGGTGCATGAGGTCCGAGAAGGCCGGATCGTCGATGAGGGTGGAGTAGTCGGAGAGGACCAGAGCATCGGCGCCGGCCCGAGCTGCGAAGTGGACGGTATCGACGGCACGGTCCCTGGCGTTTGGGGAGGTGTTGAGCCACAGGGCGCACTGCTTGCCGTAGTTGCGTGCGATCCCGCCCAGGGAACGGTTGGCCTCGCGGACACCGAACTCCATATCCCAGCCCATCTCCTGCCAGGGGATGGCGACACAGAGTCCATCCACGCCGGAGCAAGCGGTGAGAGGAGCGGCGTCCTCAGTGCCGGTGTAGCGCTGTTCGCGAGAGGTATGCAGAGTGGGCATGACCAGCGACTGCAGCTTGCGATCCACAGACTGCACGGCGGCAGCGGCGGCCAGCAGGAAGATCAGGACGGCATTGCGGCGGAACTCGAGGACCTCGTCAGTGAGTTCGTGAGGCATCTCGCGGCCATAGCTGGCGCGGAAGAGCCGAGTGCAGTACTGGCAGCGACAGCCCCAGACGCCACGGGTGTGATAGAAGGCGGGCTCATCCCAGACGAAGCCCCGGCACTCCAGCAGCCAGGCAAGAGTGCGCATGCTCGAGGAGAACCACTCGAGGAAGCGTGGGTGATTGGGGCAAGCCTTGCGCAGGCGCCGCCCCCGCGAGTCGATCTGGCAAGTGTCCGGATGGGTGTGCACGAAGAGACTGTCGACAGAGGGATCGGGGTCGAGGAAGCGGCCATAGCCCCAGGGCATGGCATAGGTGACCAGGCCGTCATTGCGGGCTCGTCGCATGAAGGCGGCTACGTCATCGACCTGCCAGCGGAGCTCGTCCTCATAGCAGGCAACGAAGACCGCGCCGAAGCCCAGACGGTTGAGCAGTCCGGTGTCTACGGTCTTGAGAGCGCCGACGCCGCCTGTGACGGAGATGCCGACGTTCATGGGATGCCCTTCCCTGGAACGGTCTGTTGGCCTCAGGGGCCGAGGCGTACGAACCGAGTCACTACGCGTCCGGCTGGGCGACCGAAGCGGCCTGCAGGGGCTTGCGCCCGACGGCGATCAGACTGGCACCGATCGGCAGGCCCCAGCGTGGGAGAAGGAAGGTCTCAAGGTCCTGGATCCACAGGAGCGGCTGGTTGAGCATGCACGGCAGCCTGGAGACCTGGGTGTGAGGTGCACGCGGTCGGTGCGGCACCAGCCGGCCCATCAGACGCGAGGCAACCACTACCGGGAACAAGAGACCGACACCATAGGTGAGTTTCGTGATCTCAAGGCCATGCACCTTCATCAGGTCGCGAATCTGGTGCTTCTCGTAGCGGCGGAAATGCGACAGGGCAACATCGTGCTCACTCCAGAGCCACTGGAGAGCGGGGACGGAGATGACCGCGATGCCCCCGGGCTTGAGGACCCGCACCACCTCGGCGAACCCCACACTGTCTTCCTCAAGGTGCTCAAAGACGTCGCAGCAGATGGCGACGTCGAAGGCTTCGTCGTGGAAGGGCAGCGCCTCGGCGACACACTGGGTGAGTCGCTGATGTCCGCGCTGGCGGCAGAGCTGCAGGGCGTCCGTCGAGATGTCGGCACCGGTGAGGAGGCCGGTGTCCTGGAGGGCATCCAGGGTGCCGCCGGTACCGCAGCCGACGTCGACGATCTGCGGGTCAGGAGGACCGAAGCGCTGGACAAGTGCCTTGACCAGCCGCCGGCGCCCGATGAACCACCAGTAGGTATCCTCCAACTGGTACATCTTGTCGAGTTCTGATTTGCGCATTCAGTGAGTGGGACCTCTGGCTTCGGGAGCCGGACTGGATACACACGGACCCTAAGAATAGGCTAGTCGGGGCGAAGTCGCAAGATCAGGCCGCAAAGCGGCCGTATCAGGAAGTGAGGCGAGAGGGAGAAGCGAGGTCGACGCGCAGATAAGCTATCGAACTTTCGTTTGACTGTTGCGGCAAGATGTGGTAAAGTCTGGTGCAACTCAAGAGTGACTCGAGTAGCCGATCTGGGAGGCCGTGCCAACTATGGCCGAGAAGCAGCTGTCCAGCCGTCGCAGGGAGATTCTGGATTTCATCGTTGCCACGACACGACAGCGAGGATACCCGCCGACGGTGCGTGAGATTGGCGAAGCGGTTGGGCTCAAGTCGAGCTCCACGGTGCATTTCCACCTCAACGTATTGCAGAAGATGGGGCTCATCGAGCGTGACGGGTCGCTGACGAGGGCGATTCGGGCACGAGACACGTCCTCGGATCAGCCCACGCTTCCGGCCCGTGGGGTTCGCTATGCTCCACTGGTTGGTCGAGTGGCAGCGGGGGAACCGATCTTCGCTGCAGAGAACATCGAGGACACCTTCACCTTGCCGGCGGAGCTGTTCCCGGATGGCGAACTGTTCGTGCTTGAGGTGAAGGGGACAAGCATGATTGAGGACGGCATCCTCAGCGGAGACCTGGTCGTGGTGCAACGACAGGAGACGGCGCAGAATGGCGAGATCGTGGTCGCGCTGCTGGACGATGAGGCGACCGTCAAGCGGTTCTACCGCCACGACGGCGAGATCGAGTTGCGGCCGGCGAACTCGACGATGGAGCCGATCTTCGCTCAACGTGTAGCGCTGCTTGGTAGGGTACGGGGCGTGATTCGCAGGATCTAGGAGCCAGGGAGGTCGGCCGGAGCAGGCAGGTCCTCACCGAGGGGCTTGACGACGAGCACGGTGCGGTCATCATCGTCGGCGGTCAGGCTGAAGCGTGCGGAAGCCTCCATGAGGTCGTCGGCGATGCTCTGGGCGGAGTTGGCGGCTTTGGTGCGAGTGCAAGTGACGACGCGGTCAGGGCCGAACTCCTCGCCGGAACGGTCGCGAGCCTCAGCGATGCCGTCGGTGTAGCAGAGGAGCACATCGCCAGGGGTGAAGGAGACGATGCGCTGCTGGTAGCGGGGCTGCCGCTTCGCGCCGATGACAATGCCTTTGGTGGAGAGCTCAATGGTCTCGCCGTCAGCGCGCAGGAGATAGGGCGGAAGGTGGCCGCAGTTGGTGAAGGTCAGGGTCTGTGCGGCCGTGTTGATGACGCCGATGAAGAGGGCTGCGTAGGCGTCGGGTTGCAGGGCGTCGTAGACGTTGCTGTTGATGAGCTCAGCGATCTCGGCCGGCTCGGCGGCCGTACGACTTGCGGCATGCAGATGTGAGTGGACCAGGGAGAGGTGGAAGAGCCCGTAGACGCTTTTGCCGGCCATGTCGCCGATGCACACGAGCACGGCGTCCTTGTGGAGGGTGGCGACATCATAGAGGTCTCCGCCGACCACACGGGCTGGATGGAAGCTGATGCCGATCTCGAAGCCGTCAGGACTTGGGACCGTGGCGGGTAGCATGGACTGCTGAAGATGGCGCGCCAGGGCCATTTCGTGGGAAAGCCGGGTAGAGTAAGCGCGCTCGCGGTCACGGGCGAGGACCACGTAGGAGGCTGTGACCGCCATCAGGATGAGCACCGGGGTCTGGCCGCCGATCAGCAGCTCGAGGCCAAACGTGAGGTGCTCGCAGATGACTCCGTACATGACGGCGGCGATGACGGCGGTGATCAAGGCGCCGGTGCGGCGGAACCAGATGGCGGCCACGACGATGATCAGGTAGTACATCGCCACCATCCAGTCGCGCTGGTAGGGTATGTCCTCGAAGGAAGAGATGGCGGAGGTCGTTAGCGACAGATCCACAAGAAGGGCGAGTTGACGTCTCAGGGGCAGACGGCGGCCACGCAGGTAGAAGGCGAACAGGGCAAGGTTGAAGGTGGCGGCTACGACCAGCATCAACTGGACGAAGGTGGCCTCCTGGAGCGGCACTCGAAGTGCGTAGGGCGTGAGAGCGAAGGCGAGAATGAAGGCGGTGCGGACGAGAGCGACCGCGATGTCGGATTCGTCGGTTGCGTCCCAGTCAAGCAGGCCGGTCGGTCGTTGGGAGCGGAGCTGTCGCAAGAAGGTCACCTCCCGTTCAGAAAGGATTCGCGGGTGTCCGTGTTGAACCGCCCTCTGTCTCGGTCTTCTGTAAAGTGTCCGAAGAGAGCGACGGGTGTGCTGCGGGTCCATACGTCCTTTCGTCGCGCGAGCGTCGGAACCCTTTCTCGGGCCATGTTAACAAGCCTGTGTCACCGGGGGTGCTGACAATGTCGGACCCTCTGGTGTACCGTCGCCAACGTCAGGCGATGGTTGAGATGCAACTTGAGTCTCGGGGCATCCGAGCTCCGAAGGTCTTGGCGGCGTTTCGGAGCGTACCCCGGCATGAGTTCGTCGTCCCCGGCGATGAGCCGGTGGCCTATCAGGACCGAGCGCTGCCGATCGGATGGGGCCAGACGATCTCGCAGCCCTTCATGGTTGCGTACATGCTGGAGATGCTGGCGGTTGAGCCGCACCATCAGGTTCTGGAGGTCGGTGCGGGCTCAGGTTACCAGGCAGCGCTGCTCGGACAGATTGCCTCCGAGGTGTATTCGATCGAGATCGTGGGTGAGTTGGCCTTGCGTGCCGAGGCGACGGTGAGTCGTCTGGGCTACGCGAACGTCTACATTGTGCAGGGCGACGGTTCATTGGGATACGCAGCGCAGGCGCCCTACGATCGGATCGTTGTCGCGGCGGGTGCGCCAGCCATACCCGAGCCCCTGGTCAGCCAGCTTGTAGAAGGCGGCCGGCTGGTGATCCCGCTCGGGGACCGCGGTCTTCAGACCTGCATGGTCGGTGTCAAGCGAGAGGGCGAGTTGGTGGTAGAGCGCGGCATCGGTTGTGTGTTCGTGCCGCTGGTGGGCGAGAAGGGCTGGCGGGCGGCCTGTTGAGTTAGTTGGGCTGCCTCCGAGGGCCGCCCTTTTCCAGGTACTTGGACATGCCAGAAGCCAGAATGCGTCGAGAAGGTTGGTAGCGCCTATGTCTTCAGCACCTGCGCCACGGTATGGGTTCCGGACCGCCGGGTACCGGAACCGTTCGTTACAGGAGGCCTTTGAGTCCCTGGCTGGGGTGGGCTATCGTGGGGTTGAGATCTGCCTGGAGCATCCCGAGGCCAGGCCGGAGAAGATGACGGTCGCTTCGGCCGAGGCTCTCGCGGGCCTTGCGCGGGAGGCGGGGCTTGAGACTGCCAGCGTCAGCTACCATGCTGATGCGGAGCCAGACGAGCCGCGTTCGGAGAACCAGCTTCGCGCTGTCGGTCTGACTCGTCCTCTGGGCGCGGAGGTCCTCATTCTCAATGCGCGGAAGGCTCGTCCCGGCGAGGAGCAGGCGCAGTGGGATGGGTTGCGTCGGACGCTGGAGGGGCTGCTACCCCGGGCAGAGGTGGAAGGTGTGACCGTGGCGCTGGAGCCTGAGCCTGGCCACTTCCTCAACTCGTCGGCTGACATGGGGAGGCTTCTGGCCGAGGTGTCGCATCCGAATCTGGGCGTGAACCTTGACGTGGGCCACGCCTTTGTGACGGACGAGGAAGTGACCGAGAGCATCCGGTCGCTGGGCAGCTCGATCGTTCACACACACCTGGAGGGGATGCCGGCAGGAGTGCATCGACATCTCGTTCCGGGGGAGGGCGACCTCGACCTGGTGGCAGTGCACAAGGCGCTGGAGGAGATCGGCTACACGGGCTACTACACGGTGGATCTGTTTGACATCGCGGACGACCCCGAGGGGGCCGCACGACGTAGCCTCGAGGCGCTTCGCCGGCTGCTTGGTTGACAACGGTGGAACAGTTTCCCTACGACGCCCACACCCATACGGTCTTTTCGGACGGAGTGAACACGGTCGAGGAGAACGTGCGCGCTGCGGAGGCGGCCGGGCTGCGTTGCGTGGCTGTGACCGATCACCTGATGCCGGACTCGAACCATGAGCGCCTCGAAGTTTGGGCGGCGGAGGCGTGCCGGCTGGATGGTGAGAGCTCGATCATGGTGGTGCCCGGCGTCGAGGGGACGATTCTCGATACCGAGGGAACTGTGAGCGTGGACGCGCGGGAGGCCACACTGGTGAAGCTGGTGCTGGTCGACCTGAGTCGCCACACTCGGGGCATTGGCTATGACCCACCGGCGAACTCGCGACGCTACGAGCAGCAGGTTCTGGCAGCAGTGACGAACGCGGCGCTGAACCCGGTGGTGGACGCGATCGCGCACCCCTTCAACCTGGGGCGGTTCGATGCGGTGCTGACGCCGGATCAACTGTCTCGTGAGGGTCTGCGAGAGGTCGCCCGGGTGATGGCCGAGAGCAATGTGGCCTTTGAGATCATGAACCAGGCGTACTGGTGGTACCCGCAGATGACGGTGGCGGAGTTCACCCGTGAGTACGCCCGGTTGCTGCGGCTCTTCGCGCGAGAGGGCGTCAAGTTCATGGTGGGCAGTGACGCGCATTCGGCGGGAGCTGTGGGATGCCTCCACTACTGTAGGACGCTGATGCGTGAGGCGGGGATTGAGTTGTCGCAACTGGTCAACCTGGAACGGATGGCCGCCGCACGAAGCACGCACACGATCAGTCCGTGACGCACCGTTCTTGAGGCCCTGGCGGCGTCGGAGTGTGTGGCCGCCGACGGCCAGCTCAGCACCCGCGTGGGGAAGGAGCTCCAGTCGGGTCTTTGAGGAGAGAGCCGTCTGTTTCCCCGGGGGGCACAACAGAGGTGGACAGTGCCCGAGATTCTGCTTGAGAGCGATCGGCCCATACTGCGCATCGGCGCCGTTGCGGAGATACTGCACGTGCATGCTCGGACGCTTCGGCTCTATGAGGAGCGCGGGCTAGTGGCGCCGGCTCGGAAGCGCGGGCAGCGGCAGTACAGCCGAAATGACGTGGTCTGGCTCAACTGCCTGCGGCAACTGCTTCACGAGGACGGGTACAGCCTGAATGCGATCCCCAAGCTGCTCGAATTCGTGCCTTGCTGGGAGCTGCGGGGGTGCCCACGGGAGGTCTATCAGTCCTGCACGGCGGCGCGGGAGCGTCGCCTGGAGTGCTGGGAGGTCTTGGAGCGAGTATGCCGCAACGGCCGGGGGGTCTGTTCAGAGTGCCCGATCGCAGCGAGTGTGCGGGAGGAGGCACCAGAGCAGGTTGGCTCGGGCGTTGAGGAAGGCAGAGGGACAGGCTAGCAGACCGGAGGGGTATAGCAGTCGCCGGTCGAGAGGCCATGAGCGCCGGCGCGACGAAGCCATGTTGCGGGGTCGCTGAGGGCGAGGCCGCTACCGAGGGGTCAGTGCCAAAAGGGAGAGGGGCTGCGTGAGGGTCTGGGCAAGGGAATCCTGCGGACAGATCGAGACCGACTGTGAGATACGCAGTGCTCTCGGATGTTCATGCGAACCTGCCGGCGCTGGAGGCGGTGCTGGCACGCCTGGAGGCTGAAAGGCCCGACGGGCTCCTGTGCCTTGGAGATTGCGTGGGGTATGGCGCGCAACCAAATGAATGCGTGGCGCTGCTGATCGAGCATCAGGCTATCGCTGTCCGCGGGAATCACGATGTGGCAGCGGTGGAGAGCGGCAAGGAGCAGTGGTTTACTGAGGGGGCACGTCGGTGTATCCTGTGGACAAGGGAGCAGTTACAGCCACAGGTACACGACTATCTGAGCGGGCTGCCGGACACTCTTGAGGCTGACGGGGCACAGCTTTGTCATGGCGCGCCCTTTGATCCGGACTACTACGTACTGACGGAGGCGGATGCCGAGATGGCGCTTGAGGCAAGTGAGAGGCGCCTGGTGTTCGTCGGGCATACGCATTGTGCTGAGTGGTACACGGCTGGCGCTGGGGGCACGCGTCCGGTGCTTTTCCCGGCGTCGTCGGGCGGGACCCTGGTCATGGAACCGGGGAAAGGGTATGTCGTGAACCCGGGGGCAGTGGGGCAGCCGAGAGACGGGAACTCGATGGCTGCCTATGCGGTCTGGGACACGGAAGCGGCGACGATCAGACTACATCGCGTGCCGTACAACATCCGAGCAGCACAGGAGGAGATCATCAGAGCGGGTCTGCCGGCGATGATGTCGGCGCGCCTCGTAGTCGGAGCATAGGACGGGAGGGTCTCAGGGAACAGCCTGTTTCAACAACGTGCGGGCCGTACAACGCCAACAGAGGTGATCTGTATGCCGCTGGAGGACAAAGCAACCCGTCGGTTGGTGGAGCGCGAGATCTCGAAGCATCCTATTGACTACAGCCTGTTGGTGGTGAGCGTCATCAACGGAGTGTGCACCTTCAGCGGGCGCGTCTCCCCGCTTCGCGGCGCGATTGCGAGGGGCGTCAACGTGAAGGAAGAGGTGCGCAAGGTGGCGGACTCTGTGCGTCTCATTCGCGGCATCAACGAGGTCGTCATAGACCTAGCCTACGACTTATAGGTCAGGGAGAACGACAGCGGCCCGACAGCCTTCGCGCGGAGGGGGAATCGCGCGCTGTGTCGGGCCGTTGCTGCTATTCGGCCTGAGCCTTGAGTGCCGTGACCCACTGGGCGGCCGTGTCGCGGAAGCGTTCGTCAGGATGCTTGTCGGCCATGAACTGGATGGCCTTGACATCCCTGGCGTCGGCGAAGGCCTGGAAGTTGCGTCCCATCTCGCGGGCGAAGGTCTCGGCGACCTGGGTAAGCAGCGCCATGTGACAGACTTCGATGATGTCCTCGGTGCGCAAGGCCCGAACGAGTCGCGCGACGGTGATGGGCTCGTTGGCTACCTTGAGGGCTGCTGTGCGACGCGTCTCTTCCCAAGCTGAGGAGCGGGCGATGGCGACCATGGCATTGGCGGCTGCCTCAGAGGTCGGCATCTTCGCGGCGATGTTGTCGACGATGTACTGACGGATGGGGTCGCGGTCCATGGCGGCCTCACGACCCATTGCGCTGGCGCGGGTCATGTCGGCCGACTTGGACATTTCCTCGATGTCGGAGAGGATGTAGTCGGGCACACCTCTGGCGCCTTCCTCGGAGTCCACATCGCGGAAGATACGTCGCGACACGCCGCCGCCGCCGGTTGCGCCCTCTCCGGGCCGTCGAGGCTGGCGGCGCAGACAGGCGGCCACAGCCAGGGGCTCGTACATCTCCTTCTGGACAAGCTGCTTGGCCAGTTGGCGGGCGGAGATCTCCGCGGCCGATACTAGGAGACGCGAAAGCAGATCCGAGTCCCCCTCAGCCACAACCGCCTCGATCTTCTCCTCCAGTTGCCAGCCCGTGCCCTCGACGATGGTACCGATAACCGGGCCATGCTTGACAAGCTCTTGTAGCGTCATTGGATCACCCATCCGGGCGTGTGCGCTGCACGACGCCATGCAGTTCATAGTGTACGTGGTGATTATAGGCTGCCGGTCAAGCGGCGAAGCACGCCGCCGGCGGCCCTGCGGTGCTACTGTCCAGACTGGCTGTCGAAGTGGTCGGCAAGGGCATAGGCGTTGGTGTTCAGCGCCTTCATGCAGTCCAGCAAGGGTGGATAGCCCTCGTAGCGGAGATTCACGATCCCTTTGTTCGAGTCCCGGTTGGAGGGGTCGGTGGAGAGGTCTTCGGGATCGTTGTCCATGTACTTGAACCAGTGCCAGCCTACGCAGACACGCGACCTCAGGAGAGCCAGCGTGTAGTTTTGGTAGAAGAGACCGCGGTCCTCCTGCGTCGGCACGATCCAGCCGGCGCCGGTAGTGTTCTTGAGGCCGGGCACGTCGTTACCCTTGGTGTACCACTCGGTGATGATCACGGGCCTGCCGGACCAGTTCACCCAGTTCGTGAGGTCCTTCTCGAGAGGCGTCCAGACTCCGTAGTAGTTGACGGAGACGACGTTGAGGTACTTGCCGGCCGCCTGGAATACCGCGGGGCTTGTCTTCTCGGCGCCATGGAAGCGCGATCCCAGGCACAGGTGATTGGGGTCGTACCTGCGGATGGCACGGGTCGTGATATCGAAGTAGCGGTCGGCCACGTAGCCCCGGAAGGCATCGCGGTCCTCGTCCGTGAGGGGCATCGTCGGGTCGTCGGAGCCCTTGCGCTTTGCAAGCCACTCCCGCGCGGCCTGGCAGTTCGGCGCCATGTCACGGTTGCGGGGGTCGAGCTTCAGGTTGCGGTCGAGGAGGTCCCTGGGGAAGGGCATCTCGTTGTCGGAGAAGTGCCCCAGGCACCAGGGATCGTCTTTGTAGGCCGCCAGGCCACGGGCGAGGTCGTTGCAGAAAGCCTCGAACTGGGGATGGAACACCGGGATGCAGTCGTCCACATAGCCCGTGTGTCCGGGCTGGACATGGGTGAGCTTGCGGGACTTCGCGAAGGCGCTCATGAAGTTCCAGATGCAGGTGTACAGCACGGGAGTTGGGGACTTGCGGATCAGGTCGGCGCTGCTCCAGGCCCCGGCTCCGTTGAAGGCGTGGGAGCGCAGCATCTGAGTGGTTGCTGCGGCCCATTTGGTCTCATCGCCGAAACGCTCGCGCAGGGCGAGGGTGTTCGCGCGTGACCGGCCGGGGCTCACCGAAACGACTGCGATATGGAGCAGCGGGCAGCCTGCCGGGTCAACCAGCCACCAGCGGTCGCCGAGCTTCGTCACATAGGTGAAGCCGCGCGCCTCCTGCCGCAGGTCGAGCCGCCCGCCATACTCGCTGAGAGGGATCTTGGCAGCGCCCGGAATGAGCCCGGCGACGCCCTGCAGGGGGAGTGTCTGGTACTCCTTCCAGGGCTGGTCGACTTTGGTCTTGGCGCGGACGAGTACGAACTGGTCCAACATCGGGGTACCCTCCTCACGCGGCTGACACGAAGCGACAGTGGCAGCCATCAGTCCCACCAGCATCACAGCGGCGCTACGCAACAGTGATCTCCCCATGGTGGGATAGGTTCTCCAGCGAGGAACAGAAACCTTCCTGGATGGCGATTCGTGACCGCTCGGGCGGCAAAGCAGGAGTTCGTAGTGTGCGGGCTGGAGGTTTGACTCCGGCCACCGGGGCAGTTACCATAGGCGCCGGAGTCCAAGGGCTCCGCGTGGTGTGCGGCGTGGGCAGGCATCTTGAGGGCTGTCGGTGGGGTTCGCCGAGGAGCCCTGGGAGACGAGAATCCGTGATTACTGCTGCGGAAGTGAAGCAGGTCGCTCGCTCGCTGGGTGCCGATGTTGTGGGGATCGCCTCGATGGACCGCTGGGAAGGTGCGCCGCTGCAGATGGATCCGCGCCAGATCATGCCGGAAGCCAAGTCGCTGATTGCGATGGCCTTCCGGGTGATGCGCGGGAGCCTGCGCGGGATTGAGGAAGGAACGTTCTTCAGCAACTATGCGGCGATGGGCTACGGTGGTCTGACCTACCTGTACATCCCGCTGACGGTCATGAACTTGTCAAAGTACATTGAGGACAGAGGATACGAGGCCATCCCGATTGGCCATCAGCACGAGTGGCGGGCGGTTGACGGTGAAGGGAACCTGCGCGGCAACGTCAGTCGGCCGGTAGCTCCCGGTCGTGCGTGCCCGGACGTCATGACGCATCTGCGGATCGCCGCGTACCTGGCGGGTCTGGGCGAGATCGGGTACAGCAAGGTGCTCCTGACCCCTCAGTTCGGTCCGCGTCAGCGAATCGGTATCGTGCTCACCGAGGCCGAACTCGAACCCGATCCGATCTATGAGGGTCCGAAGCTGTGCAACCGCTGCATGGCCTGCGTGAAGGAGTGCCCGGGGAAGGCGATCAGCGGCGAGAAGACGGTGAAGGTGACCCTGGCCGGGCATGAGGTCGAGTGGGGCGAACTGGACTGTGCGGCTTGCGACATCGCCTTCCGCGGCGGCCAGATCGCTGAGGGCGACGACGAGGCGCAGTACACGGAGGACATGTACGGGCACCGCATCACGCGTAGCCCCTACACACCCTTCTACCGCAAGCCGCGGAATCTGTACAACACGGGTCAGGCTGTGTGTGGCGGCCGCGGATGCCTGCGGGCCTGCATGGTCAGCCTCGAGAACCGGGACGTGCTGCAGAACAAGTTCGAGAAGCCCTTCCGGCGACAGAAGCCCTGGCTCGTAGACTGGTCCGACGATGCGGCAGAGGGCTTCAAGGAAGGCAAAGTCAAGGAAGCGGACTAAGCGCACTCACGCCCTGGGAGGCCGAGACCGGTCTCCCAGGGTTCGTTTGGGTCGCCAGAGGAAGGACGCCGGCCATCGTGCGTTTCGCTGTCGGTTACCAGCTTGCAGGCGAGGACGAAGAGCCCTTTGTGAACCTGGTTCGGGACTACCGGGACCATATCGCGGAGGTGTACTTCCCCTGGGCCGACCAGCCCTCGGGACGAGCGGCGCTTAACAAGCAGCGGGGCTACACCGACTGGACGGCACAGGCACGCCAGGAGGAGGAACTGCGGGAGCTGCGCCGGATGGGTGTGCGCCTCGACGTGCTGTTCAACGCGAACTGCTACGGCCGGTACGCGGTCAGTGAGTACCTGGAGTGCCAGGTGGGCTCGGTGCTGGAACACCTGGGAGAGATCGTCGGTGGAGTGGAAACGGTCACGACGACGTCACCGGCGGTCGCGCGGACGGTGAAGAAGCACTTCCCTGAGGTCGAGGTGCGGGCCTCGGTGAACATGCGGATCGGGACCGTCAAGGGGATGGAGTACCTGGCGGAGCTCTTCGACGGCTACCATGTGCAGCGGGACTACAACCGGGACCTGGCTTACCTGCGAGAACTCAAGGAATGGGCCGACGGCGCCGGCAAGCGGCTCTACATGCTGGCAAACAGCGGCTGCATGAGCTTCTGCTCGGGCCAGAGCTTCCACGACAACATGGTGGCCCATGAGCAGGAGATCGACGAGACCCACAACATCGAGGGCTGGACGCCCCATGTGTGCTGGGCGTACCTGAAGAACCCGGAGCACTGGGTCTCGGTGCTGCAAAACACGTGGATTCGCCCCGAGGATATCCACCACTACGAGGACCTGTTCCCCTATGTGAAGCTGGCGACGAGGATGCATGCACGGCCGCGGGCGGTCGTGCGGGCTTACGTGGAAGGGCGTCACCGGGGCAATCTGCTCGACCTGTGTGAGCCCGGCTATGCCCCGGCCTTCGCGCCCTATGTGATCGACAACGAGGCCTTCCCCGCGGACTGGTTCGAGCGGACCTCGACCTGCGACCGGCGCTGCCATCGCTGCGGGTACTGTCAGTCGGTGCTCGAGACCGTGCTGGTGAAGATGGAGTTCTGAGCGCCCGGGGAGGTTATCCGGGCGCTGCTGCCTTCCGCAGGGCCGTCGTTAGCTCGTGCAGGTCGAAGATGTAGCCGAACATCGTGCTGGTCTTCCAATAGGCGTACTCCAGGTTCAGCTCCCCGACAGCCGACTCGCGGTTCTCAATGGCGACGCAGCCACCTCGAACCGCCGAGCACAGAAACCCCTTCCGCTGCATGTCGGACATCCCCGCCGTAGAGAACCACAGACACCAGTTCAGCGCCCAGCCGCAGTAGAGGAGGTGGTTGATGCCGCGGTTCTTGAGCAGCCGTGCGAGCTGCCAGGCCTGCGATACGACCAGGTCTTCCGGCGCCGGGGTCAGGAGGCTGTCGGACAGGGAGAAGCCCGGATCCGGCGGCTCAAGGGCCATCGGCGCCGTGTTGTCGCGGGGCAGGTCGAAGACGTCACGGCGATGGCGAGCGAAGAGCTCGGGATTGTCAGGAAGCACGTCAGGATCGGCCGGAGGCGGATCGCCGACCTCGCTGAGGCACTTCTCCCAGACTGGGCCGGTACCGTCGACGCCGTCGATGTGTACGATCTGGAGGCCGGATTCTCGCGCCGCCTCGACGAGTCTGGGCATGCGGAAGGCGACGACCTCCATGGTGCGCGGTACCCACTCGACGGTGCCCAGGTGATTCGGGTTCGGGCAGTCGGGTCCCCACTCGGTCTGCGGTGTGAGACCTGTTGCCGGAAGGTGCATCAGGGCGAGGCAGGTGCGGTCGAGGTCCAGCTCACGGAGCTCGCTGTCCCAGCCACGGAACCCTGCAGCGGCCTCGCGCCAACGGGAGAAGTCGGCCGGGTAGTGCCGGTAGATGTGCCAGGGAACCGTGACGCTGTGGCTCCTGATCTGGGAAGGCCTAAGATGCATTGGGTCGCGCACCTCCTGCGGGCTGCTTGTCGACGTACCTGGGAGCGCCGATCTCCTCGGTGAGGTCCTCAAGGAAGGTGACGGTGCCTGGTGCGGTCTGGAGATAGGAAGCCGGGATGTGCGGCGTCACCGGTCCGTGGGTTGCGAGGCGTCCGACGAAGCGCTGCCAACTGATGCCCGGTCCGAGGAGGGCGTCGAGGTAGAAGCAGCGTCGCTGAGCGCCGAGGATGACGGCTGGCCCAACGGTGTAGGCACAGGAGGGCAGGAGCGACCAATCGCCGCCGCCACGGAGGCAATTCTGCAGCACCGTCATGGGATGCAGCCGGACCAGGGCGGAGTGCCCCTTCCGCCAGTCCTCCTCCGTCGCAAACTCCTCCGCCAGGTGCGGATCCCAGAAGGCGAAGTGGCCGGCCCAGCCGACGCCACCGTAGACAACATCGGCACCTCGTCCGTCGGAAGCCTCAAGGATCATCTCGTCGTAGCGCTCGATGTTGTCGGGACCGGGGAAGTGGAGTTGCTCCGGCTTCACGCCGGCCTCCTCCAGAGGATCGAAGAGACGCCCGCGCACCGTGAACTCGAAGCTCCAGGGCGAGGACTTGTCGATGGTGCGACCGTCCTCGAAGGCATACTCGTCAAGGAAGAAGAGGCGGCAGTGGTCGAGGGGAGTGCCGGTCTCAAGGATGCGCCGGGCCAGCAGGGGATACTGAGCGACCGGTCCGACGGGAAAGATGCCGACATAGGGCCGACCTGCCGCAGCGGCCGCCTGGATAGACTGAAGCATGTCCTCCGCGAAGGACTGGTACAGCTCTGCGGCTGTTGCGATGACCTTGATATGGAAGTCGGGATGGTGGTGGGGCTCGCGACGCGTGATCTGGTCTCTGGGGAGCTCGCGCACGGCGGTACAAGCGGCGAGATCCCTGAAGGGAAAGACGTACTGCAGATCGGCTCCGAGTGGCAGCAAGACGATTCCTCCTTTGGCAAGGGTGCCCCGAGACCAGGGATTGGCAGCAGTCTCTCTGGGGCACCGTACAGGCAGACATTTCCCGCTCCGTGGGCGAAGGGCCTCCAAGGTCGCGAGGGTCGAAAGGGAGAATAGCGAGCAGGGGGAAGGTGCAGCAGGGGCCCAGGGAGGTAGAAGACAGCAGCCCGCAAGGACCATCCCAGGAGTTGCAGTAACCGTGCGAGGCAACACCGGTTTGAGGAGATGATCGCATGAGACTCGAAGAAGCTCTGAAAGCCTTGCAGCTTGAGGGAAGCACCGCGCTGTTTGAGCCGTACTGGGAGGATTCGGAACGGACAATCCCTGAGCAGGGACCGAGGTTTCTGCAGCCCCTTGAGATCACACGCAACCGCGAGTACGCAGGCCTGCCGGCGGAGGTCGATGAGGGGCTGCTGGAGTGTGCCCGACAGGTGCGGGAGACACCGGCGCTGGCGCAACTGGCCTGGCACTGTGCGCGGCTGCTTTATGTACATAGGAGCTATCCACCGGCCCAGATACGGTGCTGGCCGACCCTGGAGGCTACCTTCGGGGACCAGGCGGGCCTGTTCTACCTGATCGTGGCCCTTGAGGCGGTCCCACGGATGAGGGCGTACCACATCGCCCACGGAGTGCCGGATGACGTTACGCGGGCGACGACCACGCACTTCACGGAGTCGACGCGGATCTACCAGGAGCACCACGGGGACCGCTGGGGAGTGCTGCCACGGGTGCTGTATTGGCTGCGCAACCATACGGGCGGCGAACTCTACTGCCTGGGCCGGTTTGAGTACATGGTGCGACCCTTCTGGGGTCGAGTGAAGGCCTTCCAGAACGACGAGACGGGGGAGATTCTGGCGCTGTCTTGCGACGGAATCCACTACGATGCCCAGGGCTTCGCGGTGAGCTCTGAGGAGCCGGCGTCGTGGAAGGCGCACCTGATCGAGGAGCCGGAGGTGGTTCGAGGGTTCCCGATTGCGCCGACCGGGACGGCGGTCAAGGCCGAAGTGAAGCTCCCAAGGTCGTCGTGGCGGTGCATGCTGCAGCCGGGCGACCCGATCCTGGAGACGCACATTCCCGCCGGAGGGAACATGACGCCGGAGCGCTGCCGGGAGAGCATGCAGCGGGCGTTGTACTTCTTCCCGCGGTTCTTCCCAGAGCGCCCCTTTGTGGCCTTTGGCTGCGCGTCGTGGATTCTGAACCCGGAGCTGGAGACCATCTGCGGTCCCTCGTGGAACATGGTGCAGTGGCAGCGGGAGCTGTATCTGTTCCCGGTGTACTCCAACGGGCGAGACGGCCTGTACTTCGTGTTTGGCCAGGACGAGATTGAGGTGGCGACGGCGCCACGGGATACGAGCCTGCGGCGTGCGCTGCTTGACCATCTGGCGGCCGGGCGACCCTTGCGCAGTGGCGGCATGTTCATGCTGCGCGAGGACTTCCGCCACTACGGCAGCCAGCATTATCGATCGATGTGGCCGCCCTCCGTCTTGAGGTAGGGGCGAAGGACGGCCCAGGAACTGAGGTGTTTTCTGAGTATGGCCTGCGGCAACTCCCAGTCCGGAGCACGCGCTCCGCTATGCCTTATTCGTTACGATACTGAGCGAAACGACGCGGCATCGATGGAAGGGTTTCTGGCGACGGTGGTTCGCGTCCATCGGCAGCACCAGATCCCGGTGACGCTGTTCTGCACCGGTGGAGCCCTCGACGCGAGAGAACAGGCCTTCCGCGACTTCTATGCAGAAGTGCGGGACGACCCGCTGTTTGACATCGAGGACCACAGCTACACGCACATCGGCCTGGGCTACAACCGGGGCCAGGAGGTCTCGGTCCTGCGAGCCGACTATGAGCGGTCCTTCGCCTCCCATGAGCGGGTGTTCGGGGTCCGCCCGATTGGTATCTCGGTGTGCGGCACCAGTGGCAGAGACGGCGAGTCGATCCCCTTCGACGCGACGGAGAAGTCGCGGGCTGAGCTGGATATGGTGTGCGACCTGGGCGTGCGGTTCATCAACACGAAGCTGACAGGGCACGACGGCGCCAGCGAGTTCACCAGCTACGCAGCGATCGGGCACCCGGAAGTCATGGGCTTTGCGAGCGGGCCTGGTGACACGGGCTGGATGTACCGGCGCGAGTATGGCGGGAAGCCGGTCGAAGACCCTGTAGCCCTCATCTGCGGCCTGACGAAGGAAGCAGCGGCGACGGGACGCAACTTCGCACCGATCCTGCACGACTGGGTGGCATGGCTGCATGGGCCGGACAAGGAACTGGGGCATGTCGTGCGGCTTGCGGAGACGGCCCGCGAGTGTGGGTACGAGTTGCGGAACCACCGTCAGTGCTATGAGGACAAGGCGCTGTGGCAGTAGAGGGTGAGCGGGCAAGAGGTTGACCGAAGGCCGGGAATCGGAGGAGGGTCACCATGGCGACCATCAGGCGGTTCGACCTAGCCGGGGCAGCTCTTCAGGGCGAAGGGGTGCGAATCGAGGAGAGCGGTGAGGGGACGGCTCGGATCCGGGTAGGCCCCTCAGGCGGGATGCTGCGCTTTGCCGGGCCGGTAGTGACCAAGGAGTACTGGCCGACCAAGGGCATGGTCTCGGTGGAGGTGTATCACGAGATGCCCCTGACGCTGCCGGTTCGGTTCGCTTTCGGAGAGCGGGAGGACGAACCGGCGGTCATCCAGGCCACCGCAGGAGTTCTGCCCCAGGTCAGGACACGGGTGATGTTCCCGCTGTCGGCGCTGAAGGGCGAGACGGTGTTCGTGCCGCGGACTCCGGGGCGGCTGAAGATGGTGGTCGGTGGGAGGCCTTCGCATCCCGACGCGATTGTCTGGGTCGGTGTGGGAATCGGTGCCATCGGGGAAGGTGGCTGGGTCGAGTTCGCGGACCTGCAGCTTCTCGACGACCTTGAGGTAGTTGCCCCTGAGGGCGAGCCAGTGGTCGATGAACTCGGGCAGTGGACCGCCAAGACGTGGCCGGGGAAGACGCCCAGTGAGGACGAACTGCGGGAGCGCCTGCTTGCGGCGAAGGCAGCGCCTGAGACACCCGTGCCGGGACGGACGACTTACGGTGGCAGCTCGGAGATCCGGTTTGAGGCGACGGGGTTCTTCCGGACGCAGCATGACGGAAAGCGCTGGTGGCTTGTGGATCCGGAAGGTGGGGCGTTCTGGAGCGCCGGGGTGGACTGCGTGCGGCCCGAGATGGAGTGCTTCGTCGAAGGCAACGAGAACCTGTGTGCCTTCCTGCCACCGCGGGAGGGAGAGTTCGCTGACGCCTGGGGTGGCGAGAGCCGGTTCAACTGGTCCATCGCGAACCTGATCCGTGTGTTTGGCCGGGGATGGCGCGAGGCCTGGGAGGACCTGGCACGCAAGTCGCTGGTGAACTGGGGCTTCAACACGGTGGCGAACTGGTCGGAGGAGAGCTTCGCGCGGCGCAGTCGCTTGCCCTATGTGCTGCCCTTGCCCAACTTCCCGAGGACGGAGCACACGGTGTTCCGCGATTTCCCCGATGTCTTCTCGCCCGCCTACACCCGCGCCGCTCAGCAGTTCGCGGACCAGCTTGTAGCGTACCGAGAGGACCCCTATCTGATCGGGTACTTCCTGCGCAACGAACCACTGTGGGGCTTCGGGCAGTTCCGGATCGCGGAGGAGCTGCTGTGTCATGAGGCTCACCGCGCACCAGGCTGTCGTCAGGTGCTTGCGCAGACGCTGGCCTTGAAGTACCGCGGCAGCGCCGAGCGGTTCTGCCGGGAGTGGGGTGGAGCCGTCGCGACCTTCGATGAGCTCGAGCAGGTGGTGTTCCCCTCGGCAGACTGGCTCACGGACCGGGCACGGCGTGACCTGAGCGAGTTCTCGCGCAGGATGGTTGAGCGGTACGTCCGAGTGCCCAGTGAAGCGTGCCGGCTGGTCGACCCGCAGCACCTGAACCTGGGCATGCGCTGGGCCTGGATCGCCTCGGAAGACCTGCTCGCCGGGTCGGACGTGTTCGATGTGTTCTCGCTGAACATGTACCAGATGGCGCCGGACCGAGCGATGATTGAGCGGGCCTCGAAGGCCTCGGGCAAGCCGGTAATGATCGGCGAGTACCACTGGGGCGCCCGGGATGTGGGACTACCCTCCACGGGTCTGCGGGCCGTCGCGAGTCAGGCGGACCGCGGGAAGGCCTACCGGTATTATGTGGAGCAGGGCGCCGCGATTCCGGAGCTGGTCGGTGCGCACTACTTCCAGATGAACGACCAGCCAGTCCTGGGGCGGTTTGATGGAGAGAACTTCCAGATTGGCCTGGTGGACATCTGCTGGCGGCCCTACGAGGCGATGGTTGCTGCAGCCCGAGAGACTCACGAGCGGCTATATGAGGTGGCTGCCGGGAAGGTGAAGCCCTTCGCTGAGGAGCCCGAGGAGTTAGTGCGGGTCGGGTTCTGATAGTGTTACCACGGTTGCGGAACAGGTGGGAGGTCTTTGGTGGGAGTGGGCGGAAAAGCTGGTCGTTCCCCGTGGGGCCGATGGCGCAGGTGAGTGGGTGCGGAGGTCCATGGGTACTTCGTGAACCGGGCGTCTCCAGACGCAGGTGATCGCAAAGGATGATGACGATGCGTGTCGTGAGCCTTGTGGTACTGGCGGCTATGAGCCTGGGCGTGGCATGGGCGGAAGAGCCTCCCATGCTACTGAACGGCTTTGAGACTACTGCCGGGCTGTCCATGACCTTCGATGCAAAGTTGCCCGACAGCAAACTGAGCCTGAACGTGGACCCGGCGTACGTGTCCGAGGGTAAGAGCAGCCTGCTGATGCAGAGCGCGTCGCCGAAGGACGCCACCGGGAACTCCTATGTTGGTGTGACCTTCAAGCTGAACAAAGCGGTGAGCCTCAAGGGGCGGGCGCTGGTTCTCGACGTGTGGACTGCAGAGCCCGGGAAGATGAAGGCTCTCTACGTGCGAGGCTTTGATGCCGCGAACAAATGCGCACTGAGCTGGCAAACGTGGAACTGGGGCGGCGCGGTTGGGAAGAAGACGGAGGTGCAGCTCATCCCGGGTATGTCGCTGGGCGGCTACATGTGGGAGCCGTCCATGGCAGTAAGCCCGGACCGGGAGACCATCAGCCGGATCGAGATCATCTTTGGCGTGTCGGACCGTAGCGTGCCGTATGGCGCGTATCTGGACAACGTGCGGGTCATCCCGTGCGAGGTGAAGTCTTTTATGGATGTCAACAAGGCGCGACCGCGCTGCCCTGAGACGGCGCTGGTCCGCGACGGCCAAGCCTCCGCCGCAATCGTCTGTCCGAGTGAACCCGCCTGGCGCACCGTCGCCGGGGAGTTGCAGTCGGCGCTGACCAAGAAGCTCGGTGTGTCCTTCGCTGTGAAGAGTGCGGAGGAACTGTCTGACGAGGACCTCACGAAGACCAACGCAATCCTCCTTGGGACGGTTGTCAACAACCGGCGGGTTCTGCCGCTGTACTCGCACCTGCAGACCTATGCCGACGACCTGTACCCCGGGCCGGAGGGCTACGTGGTGCAGTCGATTCATGATCCCTGGGGCACCCGCAACAATGTTCTTCTGATCGGCGCGAGTACCCCGGCCGGAGCTCGCGAAGGGATGACCGAGTTGCTGGCGGCGATCCCGACCACGGGGACCGTTGGCCCGGTGTTCAAAGTCAAGCTGACTGGCATCGCCAAGGAGCGCTTCGGGAGTGTCCTGACGCGCGAGCCGGATGCGGCGTACATCAAGAGCCAGCAGGCGGCGGCGGAGAAGGCGCTGGCTGAAGGTGGGCACACGGGGCTGTTCAGCCAGATTGCCTCGGTGGGCAGCCTGTATGCGCAGACCCACAAGGACGGCTATGCCACGCTGTTCGCCTGGCTGGCCAAGCGTGCTGCTGAGTACCACGACACGAACCCGGGCACCTATGGCGGACCTTGGGGTATGGACTCGGACTTCCCGTCCAGCAAGGTGATTCCGCTGTGGGCAGTGACGGAGCAGAGTCCGGCCCTGAGCGACGAGGACCGGCTTGAGGTCACCAAGGTGCTGTTCCGGTGGATCTCGGACGTGTGTCCGGTCGAGACGCCCTCGGCCAAGAACGAGAATGTGCGTTTCAACCACGGGACCCACCCCGCGCTCGGGTGTCTGTTTGCCGGCCAGTACTTCACGCGCTACTACGATGCGGCCGAGGCACGGACTTGGCTTGACTTGGCCGATGGCTGCTTCCAGTTCCAGGCCAAGGCGAGCAAGCCTAATGAGGACTGCAACGGCTACCAGTGGCTGACGCTGTACCACATGATGACCTACGCGCTGGCAAAACCCGACTTCACGCTTTTTGAGAACGGGAATGCGCGACGCAGCGCCGACTTCGGCATCCTGTGCATGGACAACCTGGGGTACTCGGTGACCTACGGCGACACAGGGGCCTATGTCGGTTGGTGGAGTGAGATGCCCTTCCTGATGGGTGCGGCGTGGTACTACCGCGATCCCCGGTACGCCTGGGCCCTGGAGAAGAAGCAGGCTGTGAGCGGCCGCGTGAGCATGGGCGAGTACAACTGCCTGCCGACCGTGGAAGCCGCGGCCGGTAGCGGCCTGAAGCCGCCTGCGGACCTTCTGGGCACGAAGGCCTGGCCCCTTGACCCCTACTATTACAAGACCTTCGGTGGGCCGCAGGTGCAGTCCCTGGAGCAGTCGGTCGACAAGGTGGTGTTCCGCAACGGCTTCGACCCGCAGGACCAGTACCTGCTGCTGGACGGGCTGAGCAATGGCGGCCACAAGCACCTCGACGGGAACTCGATCTCCCGCTGGTCGGAGAAGGGACGCATCTGGCTTGCCGACGCGGACTACATCCTGGCGGCGCCCAAGTACCACAACGGCGTGCTGATCTTCCGTGACGGGCAGTCGCAGCAGATCCCGGACTTCTGCGAGATCGAGCACAACGTCGACTTCAGCCAGTTCGGGGGCACGACCACGACCTTCCGGAACTATGCAGGGGTCGACTGGCGGCGGCACATCCTGTGGCTGAAGGGCAATAGCTTCCTGGTGGCCGATGAGATGGTTGCCAAGGAGGATGGCGACTACAGCTTCCGCGTTGTGTGGAACACGGTTGGTGAAGTCAGCCTCATGGGGCCGGGCTTGAACATCCACCAGGATGGTCAGTATGCCTCGATCGCGGTGAGCCCGGACTGCCGGCTGCTTCTGGATAACGACCCGGACTACGGCAAGAACTGGAGCGGGTACAAGTACATCAAGGAGCCGGTGGTGCGGGTGTTCAAGGCGGTGCGTGACTGCAAGCTGAAGGCGGGGGAGAGGACCGTCATCTACTCGCTGCTGACCGCTACCGGTGACAAGCAGGTCATGCCGCGTCTGGTGCCCTTTGCCGACCGCTGGGTTGCCGTGGACGGTCTTGCAGACCCGATCGTCGCTGGAGTCGGCGGAGTCCACTGGGAGATGCACGGTCTGGGAGTGCCGGAGGTCGATGCCGATGACATCGTCTACACGCCCTCGCGGGTGTGGCTGGTGGGTGCAGACCGGATCGACGGGGGCGAGATGCCCGGCGACATCCCTGAGGGAGCGGATGTGGAGTACAACCTTCAGGGTGGCGAGGGAAAGGTGATCTACCCGGCGCGGACGACCACGTCACCGTTCTTCAGCGAGCAGCCGGTTGCCGGTCCGAGCCTGGCTGAGAAGGACATGCGGGCGGTGATGCGGGAGATCATCAACAAGGCGCCGGCCGTGCAGGCACAGGCGGCTGCCGGTCTGAAGCCCCCGACCGCTCTGAAACAGGCCTGGAGCTACCGGGAGCGTCCGACCACGTACCTGCTGACCGCGAACAAGGGAGCGCAGGAGGCGGTTGACTGCGGCCTGAAGATCACTGCCTCACCCGAGCCGCTGGCGGCGAACGTGTTCAGCGGCGCTCCGGGGCAGAACACAGCGGACAAGGCGGTTGACGGCGGTGTACAGGGGACCGAGAACTGCGTGATGTGGGCTGATGACCAGCCCGCGACTCTGCGCCTCGACCTGGACCGCGACTATGACGTGAGCAAGCTCGTGGTGAAGGCCTGGTTTGTCACCGTGTCCAGCAAGGACAAGAAGTTCCAGGTGGGCAAGATCGGCGCCGAGGCGTCGCTGGACGGGTTCGTCGGCGACGTGCGTTCGCTGGTCGACTTCACGGATACGGCGATGCACGGCAACTGGGGCGACCCGGCGCACGAGCCCCAGGTGTACGAGTTCCCCCTCAAGGCTAAGGCGAAGAACCTGCGGCTGACGCTGACGCCTCGGCCCGGGACAGCGATCTACCTGGCGGAAGTGGAAGTCTGGGGCGATCGGGCCGGACTGTCGGAGGAGATTGCTGCGAAGCCGCGGGCGAGCTCGCTGGGGTTCTCGGCGGTCACGCAGGCCGACATCAACGGTGACGGGGTCAGGGAGGTGCTGGCAGGGCTGCCGACCGGCAAGCTGCTGGCGATCTCTGCTACCGGTGAGAGGCTGTGGGAGGCCATGCTGCCGGGTGCGATCAATGCGCTGGGCGCCGTGGACTTCGAGGGCAGCGGCAAGCCCACGATCGTTGCGGGTTGCATGGGTGCCCGTGCGGTCGCGCTCTCACCTGAGGGCAAGGTCCTGTGGACTTTCGAAGCCCCGTACTACAAGCGCGTGGGCCACATGCGAGTGGTATTCCCCGCCGACCTGGAGGGGAAGGGCAAGCAGGTGGCGATCCTGGGATCCGACAACTGGCACTTCTATGCCGTGGACGCCCAGGGCAAGCAGATCTGGGCCTATGAGAGCGTGCATGGCTCGACCTGTGGTGCTGCGGCTGACGTGGATGGGGACGGACGGCAGGAGGTTGTGGCCGGAACGGAGTACTACTGGTGGCATGTGGTGCGACCAGACGGGAAGGCCCTGTTCAGCTACTCGACCAGGAGTGGCCCGCATGCGAACGCGGCGACGACGGCCAGTCTGGACGGCGACAAGACCCGCTGCGTGGTGTTCGGCGGAGCGGACGGGAACGTCCACGTGCTGGGCCCGGACGGCAAGCTGCGCTGGCAGTTCAACGCCGGTGACGAGATCGTCTCGGTCAGCGCCGCTGACGTGAACGGCGATGGGAAGGACGAGATCATCGCCGGCTCGATGAACTTCAACGTGTTCGCGATCGATTCGACCGGGAAGGCTGTGTGGCGGACGGACGTGGGCAGCGAAGTGACCGGTACCAGGGTTGCGAACACTGAGAAGGGGCCGCAAGTTGTGGTCACGAGTCGCGACGGCGGGCTGTATGTGCTGGAGGGCGCTACCGGTGCTGTGCGGGCCGGGCAGCGGCTGGTACCGGGTAAGGCGATCCTGTCTGTGCCTGAGACCGGCCAGGCGAAGCAGTTCGCGGTCGCTCCAGGGAATGGCGACCTGCTGCTGTTCCAGCTTCCCTGACCTCCCGGCCAGGGAAACCAGAAGCCTCGTGAAGCCACCGCAGAGCCATCTCTGCGGTGGCTTTGTCTTGCGGGAGGGGCAGCGGGGCCGGTTCGTCCGGGAGTGGAAGCCAGGAGGTGCTCAAAGGCCTTGGGTTTCGCGCCAATCTGCCGAATATGGAACTGGAGGCCTGTTTGTCTGTGCCCTCCGGCAGGGGTGCGACCGGAGGGAAGCGGATTTCGTGGTGGGTCGGGGTACCACCTGGAGGGTCCATGAAGGCGCTGGTCGCAGAACGGGACACTTCATGCAGGGAAGGGATCAGTGACGCCTTGCGGCGCTGGGACTGGGAGGTCGTGTCGACGCCGCTCGCCCCGGCGGTCCTCCAGACAGGACTCGAGGGTGTTGACGTCGCCATCGTGGGATCGCAGAAGCGCGAGGAAGGCCCGGTCTCAGTGTGCCGGCAGGTGCGTGAGCTTGCGGGCGCAAGCCCGCTGTACCTGATTGCGCTGGTCACCTCAGCCCATGAGGCCGCCCTGCGCGAGGTTGTCGATGCCGGGGCCGATGACTGTCTGCTAATGCCGCTTCAGCCTGGGGAGATTTGGACGCGGCTGCGAACCGCTGCACGAGTGATTGGCCTCCAGGAGGAGCTGGTGCAAGCGCGTCTTGACCTGCATACGCGGACCACACGGGATGCGCTCACCGGGCTCCTGAACCGTGCGGCCATCTTTGACGTGCTGGCTGGTGAGGTCGCTCGGTGCCGCCGAGAGGGGACGGGATTCGCGGTCGCGGTAGCCGACATCGACCATTTCAAGTGGGTCAATGACCAGTATGGGCATCAGGCCGGTGACACGGTGCTCGCGGGCGTTGCCGAGCGGATGCTGCAGGCTGTACGGCCCTACGATTCAGTGGGGCGCTACGGCGGCGAGGAGTTCCTGATCGTCCTGCCCGGGTGTGACGGCCCGACGGCGTCTGAGGTCGCTGAACGCATCCGCGCGCTGATCGCTGCGGAGTCTTTCGGTGCGATGGGCATCAGCACGACGGTGAGCGTGGGAGTGGCGTTCTGTGCCTCGCAAGACGCCGCTGAGGGGCATGATCTGATCTGGCGTGCGGATGCAGCGATGTACCGGGCCAAGCGAGCCGGACGTAACCGAGTGCTGTGCTTCCATGCAGGGCCGAGTGGTGAGGAGGAGGGCTGGCGCGGCTGGCCTCTTGTCGGGGCTTCGACCTCGGGCCGATCGCGGTAGAGGCTTCTCGGCTCCCACCACTGAGTTGCGCCCACGAAGGGAGCGACCTTCCCCCCGGCGAACACCCCCTGCGCAGAATCTCGCCTAGCCCCAGACCACGCAGACGGGCCTCGGAAGCGTGAGTCTCGGCTCCAGGAGATGCCGCCATGGATGACCCGCGCAGCCCCTACCTTTTTCCTGTGGACCTGGAACGCTTCTGGGCCGATGATGCCGCCAGTCGCGGCAAGCCCTTCTCCACCGACAAGCCCCAGGTTCCGCTGGGGATATCGATGCCTGCCACCTGCATCTGGGATGAGCTGGGGCTGCCCATGCCCCAAGGGGCCGACACAGAGGTCACCGACCCGTACCAGGTTGGGAAGGACCTGCGGAAGCGGTACAACGAAAAGGCGCTGGCGGTTGTCGGCAAGAGCCTCTTCCCGGAGGACGACCCGCCGCCGGCCGATTCGCATTTCCCCGCGGTGAAGGGGATCACGGATATCTTCGAGGCTCCAGTCTCGTATGTGGGCGGCACGGGCTGGGTGATGCCCGCCGCCTCGACGCCGGCTGAACTGGAAGCACTGCTGGACCGGGTTGGGAAACGCGAGGTCCGGTCGGTGCTGCTCCCGGCGAACTGGGAGGCGGAGTGCCGCCGGATCTACGAGACCTACGGGAAGAAGCCGCGTCTGGGTGGCGGGATTCGTGGGCCGGTCACGGCGGCCATGAGCATCTACGGGGTCGAGAACCTCATCTTTCTGGTCCTCGATGCACCGGAGCTCGCCGCTCGGTTCCGTGATCTGCTGTGCGACAAGATCATCGAGATGACACGCGTGCTGTACGAGGTCAGTGAGACGCCGGACCGCCGGGGCTTTGGCTTCAGTGACGACAATTCGGCGATGCTGAACCCGGACATGTACGCGTTCTTTGGCCAGCCGATCCTGCGCCGGGTGTTTGAGACCTTCTCACCGGGGCCGAAGGACGCGCGGTACCAACACTCGGACAGTGCGATGGGGCACCTGATGCCGCTGCTGAACGAAGTGGGGCTCAATGGGGCAAACTTCGGGCCAACCGTCAGGGCAGAGGACATCCGCCAAGCCCTGCCGCGGTGTGTGATCCACGGTCAGCTTGCGCCCTGGACCTTTGCGCGGGGGACGGATGAGGAAGTGGCGTGGGAGGTGCGTCGCGATCTCGAGGCCGTCGGTGCAGACGGTGGACTGGTGGTGGCAACGGCAGGGAGCATCAACCCCGGCAGCCGTCTCTCGGGGCTTCGGGCCGCCATGAGCATGATCCAGCAGTACGGGCGCCATCAGCCGTTCTAGGGTCGGTAGCGCAGGCCCTCGTCGATCATGGTGAGGTAGTTCTCGACGGGTATGTAGCTGGGAATCGAGTTCCCTGAGCCCAGGGCATAGCGCCCCCGTGGCGCACACTCATCGAGGATCTGGCGCACATATCGGCGCAGGTCTTCGGGTGTGGCGCGAGTGAGGACGTTGACGTCGACGCCGCCAAGGATGGCGATACGGTCGCCGTAGCGTCGCTGCATCTGTGCCACCGGGACAATGGCGTCCTCGTAGGAGTGCTTCCCATCGATGCCGACCTCGGAGATCAGGTGGTCCATGATCTGCTCGAGGTATCCGCAGGAGTGGAGGAAGTAGGGCAGGCCCTTCGCGTGGGCCAGGTCGCGGAAGCGGCGGTGCCAGGGAAGGGTGTAGTGTTTGAGGTCGGCAGGCGAGATGAGAGTGGCGGTGCGGAACCCCATGTCGTCCCCTGGGAAGACAACGATCAGCCGGTCGAGGTCGAGGAGTTGGCGGTAGTAGGCCTCCATCAGCGACCCGAGACGGTCGCAGACGGCCTGGACAAGGTCGGGCTGATCCATCAGCGCGAAGCAGAGCCCCTCGTAGGAGAAGATCGCCGAGAGATGCTCGTACATGCCGCCGGCGTGGCACGAGATCAGGCCCATCCCCTCGGGCAAGTGGGCATTGACGTACTCCATCGGGAAGAAGTCCATCATCTCGACGGACGGCCACGGGTAGGTCTCGAAGTCGGCCCAGGAGGTGATCATGCCGTGGTGCTGATCGCGCCAGGCTCGGTTGCCGGTCGCCCCCGGGGCTGCGTCTCTGGTCAGGAGGTTGTGGGAAGGGAAGCCCAGGGCGATCTCGAGGCGGACGAAGTCGTAGCCCATGCGGTACCAGAACTCGATGAAGTTGTCCCAGTAGGCGGCCTGGGAGGCTCGGTCACCGGGCTGCGGGTCGACCCAGGTGCGTCCGAGCATCTGGGTGAGGATCGGGCGCATGACCATGGGGTCGACGAGGTACTCGATCAGTGGCGGGCGGTCGGCGTGTTCCCGGCCCATCAGGATGCGGACGAACCTGTCGCAGTCTGGGTGGGGCTGGGCCAGCGGGATGCAGAACTGGGACATCGGACGGACCTCCTGGGGTTGGGGAGAGGCTGCAACAGCGCAGTTCGCTCAGGCGCCGGGGAGGTCCTTCCTGAAGAGGGGATCAGAGGGGGATCCGTTGACAGGAGGAGGGAGTGGAGGTAGGATAGCACGCCATGGGGGGAGGACGCTTGGTGGGCACCGGGAGTGGCGATGCGGTTTTTGACTTGACAGGAGGGGGAGAAGGGGAATAGACTTACAACTCTAGTGACCGTCAATCAGGCTCTGTGCGGTGAGATAGCGACTTCATTGAACCGAGCCCCAACGCCGTAAACGATCTTCCCCATGCATCCGCGGGACGTGGTGCAGCACTTGTGCCATGCCACGCGGCTATTGTGTTTGCCTGTCTGTATGCGGTTCGGATGGCGCGACGCTCTAGGAGGAATGACTCACATGGCTACCTTCGAGGGACTTAAGCCCCTCATGCGTAAGCCGCAAGAGGACATCATTCCGCTCCCGGATCTCATTGAGATCCAAACGGACTCGTATGACTGGTTCTGCGAGACCGGACTGCGGGAACTGTTCAGTAACTTCAGCCCGATCGAGGACTACACCGGCAACATGGCGCTGGAGTTCTTGGACTATCGCATTGGCGAGCCGAAGAAGAGCATCGAGGAGTGCAAGGAGAGCGACTCCACCTTCGAGGCCCCGCTGTTCGCGAAGGTTCGTTTGGTCAACAAGGAGACCGGCGAGATCAAGGAAAGCGAAGTCTACATGGGGGAACTGCCCCAGATGACCGAGCGAGGCACCTTCCTGGTGAACGGTGCGGAGCGCGTGGTCATCAGTCAGTTGGCGCGTTCCCCGGGTGTGTACTTCCGGGACACCATCGATTCCTCCGGCCGCGTACTGTATGCCGCCCAGATCATCCCGAATGAGGGCGCCTGGGTTGAGGTGGACACTGCGGCGAGCGGTGCGGTCAGCGTCAAGATCGGGCAGACGCGCAAGTTCCCTGTGACGACCCTGTTGCGGGCGCTGGACTCTTTTGATGTGGCCGGCGACGAGGACGTGCCACGGACCGGTACGACGCCCGAGATTCTCGAGTGCTTCGGCAGCCACGAGCAAGCACCGGTCAAGGACCTGCTGAAGCGCCTGGCGCAGACCGAAGAGGCCGGTATGCCGGGTGTCGAGACGCAGGACGTGTACTATGCGCTGGAGCGCGTCGTCGACCCCGAGGGCGAGGTTCTCGCTGAGCCCTACGGCGTCGTGACCGAGAAGGCTGTCCGCGAGCTGGTGCGCCTCGGGCGCAAGGACCTTGCGGTTCTGGGCATCTCGCACCAGTTGTTCGTGACGCTGGAAGACGACGATACGCACACCTCCGACGAGGGTCTGCTGGACGTCTACCGGAAGATTCGGCCGGGCGATCCACCGACTCTGGACAGCGCCGAGTCCTTGCTGCGTTCGTACTTCTTCGATGTCAAGCGCTACGACCTGTCACGCGTCGGGCGCTACAAGATGAATCGCAAGCTGAGCCTCGGCGTGGATGGGGAGATCCACACCCTTACTCGGCAGGACATCATCGCGATCGTCCGCTATTTGCTGGGTCTGCCACGGGGCGAAGGCGCTGTGGACGACATCGACCACCTGCAGAACAAGCGCGTTCGTGCGGTGGGCGAGTTGCTGCAGAACCAGTTGCGGACCGGCTTCCTGCGAATGGAGCGGGTAGCCCGGGAGCGCATGACGAGCGTGCCTCCGGAGCAGATGATTCCGCAGGCAGTCATCAGCATCAAGCCCGTGGACGCGGCGATCAACAGCTTCTTCGGCAGTGGCCAGCTGTCGCAGTTCATGGACCAGATCAACCCGCTGGCCGAGCTGGCGCACAAGCGGCGTCTGTCTGCGCTGGGCCCTGGCGGTCTGAGCAAGCAGAGCGCGAAGCTGGAAGTCCGGGACGTCCACCATTCCTACTATGGTCGCATCTGCCCGATTGAGACCCCTGAAGGCCCGAACGTTGGTCTGATCGGTTACCTGGCGCTCCATGGCCGGGTCGACGAGTACGGGTTCATCAAGGCTCCGTACCGCCGCGTAGTGAAGGGCAAGGTCACGGACCAGGTTGACTACCTGACGGCCGACGAGGAGGAGGAGTTCTTCGTCGCGACGGCTTCCGAGCACTGGGACGAGAACGGGCGGCTGATCGGCGACCTCATCACCTGTCGGCAGGGCGGGATGTTCCCGGCGGTTGCCCCTGACCGGGTTGACTATATCGATGTTACGGCCAAGCAGGTGTTCTCGGTCGCTACGTCGCTCATCCCCTTCCTGGAGAACGACGACGCGGTCCGCGCGCTGGCCGGCTCGAACATGCAGCGCCAGGCAGTTCCGCTGCTGTACACCAAGGGCCCGTGGATTCGGACCGGTATGGAGGAGCGGACGGCGCGGGACTCCGGTGCGGTGACGGTCGCTCCCGGCGACGGACGGGTTATGGAAGCGGATGCCGACCACATCAAGCTGCAGCTGCGTGACGGCCAAGAGGTCAACTACAAGCTGCAGAAGTTCACCCGGACCAACATGGGCACGTGCATCAACCAGCATGGTCTGGTTCGGTGTGGGGAGCGTGTCCGAGCGGGTCAGCCGATCATCGACGGCACCGCTACGAGGGACGGCTCGCTGGCGCTGGGCAAGAACCTGCTGGTCTGCTTCCTGCCCTGGGAGGGCTACAACTTCGAAGACGCCGTCCTGATCAGCGAACGGCTGGTCATGGACGACGAGCTGACCTCGGTCCACGTAGAGAAGTACGAATGTGAGGCCCGGGACACCAAACTCGGCCCTGAAGAGATCACACGCGATATCCCGAACGTTGGCGACGACGCCCTCAAGGATCTCGACGCCGGCGGTGTGGTGCGTGTAGGGGCTGAAGTGCGGGCTGAAGACATCCTCGTCGGCAAGGTGGCGCCGAAGGGCCAGTCTGAGCTGACGGCGGAAGAGAAACTGGTCATCGCGATCTTCGGCAAGAAGGCCGAGGAAATGCGCGACGTGTCCCTGCGCGTTCCGCACGGTGAGAAGGGTATCGTCATCGCGACCAAGGTGTTCTCGCGCTACAAGTACCATTGCGAGAAGTGCGAGGCGGACTTCGACTTCGGCAAGCAGTTGGACTACCCGGAGTGCCCGCGGTGCGACGGTCGGCTGCGGAAGCTGTCTGGTGATGAACTGCGGCCCGGCGTCAACCAGATGGTGCGGGTGTACGTTGCCCAGCGCCGCAAGGTCATGGTTGGCGACAAGCTCACCGGTCGGCACGGGAACAAGGGTGTCATCTCGAAGATCCTGCCGATCGAGGACATGCCCTATATGGCGGACGGTACCCCGATCGACATCTGTCTGAACCCGCTGGGCGTTCCGTCTCGTATGAACATCGGACAGCTCCTGGAGACCCATCTTGGGTTCGTGGCGCGGCAGTTCGCTGAGGTGTTCTACACGCCTGTGTTCGAGGCTTTCTCTGCCGAGGAGCTCCGTGGCGGCCTGGGTGCCGTGGAGGAGCACCTGAAGATGGAGAGCCTGCGGTCCTACTGCCTGTGCGAGCTGAACTTCCATGGTGCGATGGTCCGCATCGACGAGCCCTTCACCAGCGCGGAGGCTCTGCTTGCCGACCTTCGCCGTCAGATGGCGAGTCGGAGCAAGGAAGAGCTGGAGCCGGTGGCGACGTACCTGGCCATCGATCCAGAGGAGTTCGAGAAGGACAGCCCGGCGGAGGCTGTGGAAGCCATCCTCAAGGCTGCCTGCCACAACGCCTGGGAGCGGGCGCAGTACGATGGGCATAGCGGCAAGATGCTTCTGTATGATGGCCGCACGGGCGAGCGCTTCAACCAGCCGGTCATGGTCGGGGTCATGTACATCCTGAAGCTGCACCACTTGGTTGAGGACAAGATTCACGCGCGGTCGACCGGTCCCTACAGTCTGATTACGCAGCAGCCCCTGGGCGGTAAGGCCCAGATGGGTGGTCAGCGCTTCGGCGAGATGGAAGTGTGGGCGTTGGAGGCCTACGGCGCCGCGTACTCGCTGCAGGAAGTGCTGACGGTGAAGTCGGACGACATCCAGGGCCGTGTGGCGACCTACGAGGCCATTGTGAAGGACGAGAACATTCGCGAGCCGGGGATCCCCGAGTCCTTCAAGATCCTGGTGCGTGAGATGCAGAGCTTGGCACTCGACGTTAAGGTGGAGAACCGCGAGGGCCAGCTGGTCGACCTGGGCGCAGACATCGACGACGGACGCTAGACGACGAGGGGCTGTCTGAGGGCCTGGCGCCCGGGCCGGTAGCTCTATCCGGACAGACAGACCGGTCTGAACCAGACAGCCCCCCAGACGACAGCCAGGCGGCTGTCGAGCCAGCATCCGATCCGGTCGGAGGGGATCACTTTGGCGGACAACAGCACGGATTTCGAAGCCATCACGATAGGACTGGCCTCCCCAGCGGAGATCCGATCCTGGTCTCATGGCGAGGTCAAGAAGCCGGAGACCATCAACTATCGTACGTACAAACCTGAGCGTGATGGCCTCTTTTGCGAGCGTATCTTTGGGCCGTCCCGCGACTGGGAATGCCACTGCGGCAAGTACAAGAAGGTTAAGTTCAAGGGGATCATCTGCGACCGCTGCGGCGTCGAGGTTACGCGCGCCAAGGTGCGTCGTGAGCGGATGGGTCACATCGAGCTGGCCGCTCCGGTGTGCCACAGTTGGTATCTGAAGGGCGTCCCGAGCCCGATCAGCCTTCTGCTCGACATGTCCCGGCGATTGCTGGAAGAGGTCATCTACTTCGCCTCCTACATCGTCACCGAGGTGAACGTTGACAAGCTGCAGCGCCGGCGTTCCGACATCCTCTCCGCAGTGGAGGATGAGAGGGAAGAGATCGCCAGCAACTGCGATATCGCCATCGACAACCTCCGCGAGCGGTATGAGGAGGGCCTTCGTCGTCAGGCCGAGCAGCGGCAGGCAGCTAGCGAACTCGAGGGCGAAGAGGGCGAAGGAGAGGCCGGGGAACCCGAGGAGGGAGAACAGCCTGCGCTCGAGGAGATGGAGGAGGAAGAGATCGAGCTGGGCGACTTCGCGGCCTTCCCGAGCTTTTCCTATACGGGAGACTCGCTGCCCGAGATCATGAGCGAAGAGGACCTCTCGCGACGGGTAGACTTGGAGCGCGACTCGGCCAAGGAGCGCATTAGCAATCTGGACGCGGCCGCCGAGAAGCTGTTTGACCTCACCCCGCGCGAGCTTATCAGTGAGATGGAGTACCGTCGCCTGCGGGAGCTCCTGGAGGTCTGTGAGAAGCATCTGGAGGGCAACTTCGCCGATCTCTTCCAGGCCGGTCTGGGCGCCGAGGCCGTTCGTGACCTGCTGGCGGCCATCGACTTGGATGAACTGCAGCACGAACTGCGCAAGGAGATCGACGAGCGCACCGGTGCTCGTCGGGCCCGTGCGGTGAAGCGGCTGCGGATCGTTGAGGCCTTCCGCAAGTCAAAGAACCGGCCCGAGTGGATGGTTCTTGAGGTTGTTCCGGTACTTCCGCCGGAACTGCGGCCGATGGTCCAGCTCGATGGTGGTCGCTTTGCCACCTCGGACCTGAACGACCTGTACCGCCGGGTCATCAACCGTAACAACCGGTTGCGGCGGATCATGGAGATCAACGCGCCCGAGTCGATCATCAACCACGAGCGGCGGCTTCTCCAGGAGGCCGTTGACGCACTGATCGATAACAACCGGCGGAGTCGGCCGGTGACAGGCTCGAACCGTCGCCCCCTGAAGTCGCTTTCCGACATGCTCAAGGGCAAGGAAGGGCGCTTCCGCAAGAACCTGCTGGGCAAGCGCGTGGACTACTCCGGCCGCAGCGTTATCGTGGTCGGTCCGGAACTGAAGCTTCACCAGTGTGGTCTGCCGCGGGAGATGGCTCTGGAGCTGTTCAAGCCCTTCGTAATGCAGCGGCTGGTGGCGCAGGGGCACACGACCAACATCAAGACTGCGAAGCGCATGGTCGACCGGCTGCGGCCTGAGGTCTGGGACGCACTGGAAGAGGTCATGGACGGGCATCCGGTGCTGCTGAACCGTGCACCGACCCTGCACCGTCTGGGCATCCAGGCTTTCGAGCCGGTGCTGATCGGCGGGAAGGCCATCCAGCTGCACCCGCTGTGCTGCGAGGCCTTCAACGCGGACTTTGACGGCGACCAGATGGCGGTGCACGTGCCGCTGTCCTCGCACGCACAGGCTGAAGCGCGGCTGCTGATGCTGGCTTCGCGCAACCTGTTCAAGCCTGCGGACGGCGCGCCGATCACGGCACCCAAGTACGACATCGTTCTTGGCTGCTACTACATGACGCAAGAGAATCCGAAGGGTCTGGGCTCTGGGAAGACCTTTGAGAGCGCGGAAGCGGTTGCCAGCGCCTACGACCACCAGAAGGTTGACCTTCACGCGCGCGTCAAGGCGCGCCTCCCGCTCATCTCGGTCGGTCTGTTTGACGAAGCCGGCGAGGAGCTGGCCGTTGACGAGCAACTGATGATCGACCTGCGGCGCTCGATTGCGGTGAACGTCACCGACGAGCACCCGGTACGGGACCGCGAGTTCGAGTTCACGGTCACAGACAAGATGGTTGAGGCGTCCCTGGCAGTGACGGGGGAAGGGTACCATGAGGGCCCCGAGCGTGTAGAACCCGCTCACCTACCGACCGGCAAGGATGAGCGCATTCTCGCCCTGATGCAGTACTACGCGGGCTGCGCCTGTCTCGAAGGCCGCTGCGCGGTCAGCAGCATTGTGAAGGCCGGCGTACGCCGCGAGATCATCGAGACAACGGTAGGGCGCGTCATCTTCAACGGCTACCTGCCGCTGGACATGCAGTTCCTGAACCACGACATCGCTCGCGAGGAACTGGGACGCCTGGTGGACCGCTGCTACAACATCTATGGCCAGGTGCGGACAGCACAGTTGCTGGACACGATCAAGTCGGCCGGGTTCAAGTTCGTCACCCGGTCTGGTCTCAGCATCTGCCTGAACGACACGAATGTTCCGACGGATAAGCACCAGATCATCAGCAGGACAGAGCGCGAGGTGCGGCGGATCAACGATGCGGCGGCCAAGGGTCACATCCTCGCCGACGAGCGCGAGCAGTTGGTGCTGGAGCTTTGGCTGAAGGCCCGTGAGGAGATCGCCGACCAGATCCTGGCGAACATCGACCGTTTCAACTCGATCTGGATGATGACCAACTCGGGAGCACGCGCAAATCGGAGCCACATCTCGCAGATCTCCGGGATGCGCGGGCTGATGAGTGACCCCTTCGGTCGTCTGATTGAGGACATGCCGGTAAAGAACAACTTCAACGACGGGCTGAACGTTCTGGAGTACTTCGTATCCACGCACGGAGCCCGGAAGGGTCTGGCAGACACCGCTCTTCGTACTGCAGACGCGGGCTACCTGACCCGTCGTCTGGTCGACGTATCGCAGGACGTGATGGTCCGCGCGACTGACTGCGGGACAACTGATGGGATCGTTGTGTACCCGTTCTATGAGCACGAGCTCCACTGCCCGTCCTGCGGCCAGGAGGACCACTACCGCACCGGTGTGTGCCACTACTGCGGTGCCACCATGCCGCCCACGAACAACAACGACGTGTTCGAGGGGCTGCAGGACCGCATCGTGGGACGGACGGCCGCTGTGGACATCCTGCACCCGGAGACGAACCAGATCATCGTTCCGGCGGGAGCAGAGATCGGCGAACGGGCGGCGAAGCTGATTGTGGACGCCGGCATTGTGGAGATCACGATCCGGTCGCCGCTGACTTGCGAGCTTCGCAAGGGGATCTGCGCCAAGTGCTATGGCCGCGACCTCGCGCGACGTCTGCCGGCAGAGATCGGGACTGCAGTGGGAATCATTGCGGCGCAGTCGATCGGAGAGCCTGGCACGCAGTTGACGATGCGGACCTTCCACACTGGCGGCGTAGCCGGCGAATACATCACCGGCGTTGCCGACGTGAAGAAGCGCAAGCAGCAGGCGCTGCGCAGCCTCAGCGACGACATCGATCAGGGCCTGGTTTCACTGGACATGGTCGGTGGCGGTGGCCGCGCTCGACGCAAGGCCATCAAGGAAATGCTGAAGGTGTTGGAGACCTCGGTTCACGGTCTTCTGCGCGTCGTCGAGTTGTTTGAGGCCCGGACGCCGAAGGGTCAGGCCATCACCGCCAAGGTCGACGGCAAGGTCGCGGAGATCGAGACCAAGGGCCTGCGCACGGTGGTCATCCACTCGCGGCACTCCATCGATGACCTGAAGACGATTCAGGGCGAGAGGTTGGCCGAGGACGTAGTCGCACCCGACGTGAAGAAGACGCTGCTGGCCAAGCGAGGTCAGAAGCTGCTCAAGAAGGTCCGCGCTCGGCTCCGGAAGGCGGGCGTCGAGACTGTCGAGATCAGCACCTCCCACCTTGTGCCGTACCGCGGTGAGCTGTTCGTGCAGCCCGACACCGAGGTGCACGCAGGAGACCGGCTAACGGCCGGCCCAGTGGACCCGCAGAGCATCCTGGAGATGAAGGGCGTCAGCGGCGTCCAGGACTACCTGGTTCGGGAGATCCAGGCAGTGTACCGCGCCCAGGGCGTCAGCATCAACGACAAGCACATCGAGGTCATCATCCGCCAGATGCTGCGGAAGCGCAAGATTCGCGACCATGGCGACACGCGCTTCCTGCCCGGTGAGATCGTAGACCGGTTCGACTTCGAGGACGAGAACCGGCGGATCCGCGAGTTGGGTGGCACCGAGGCGACTGCAGACCCGATCCTGCTGGGTATCACCCAGGCGTCGCTCGCGACGGAGAGCTTCCTGTCTGCAGCCTCCTTCCAGCGCACGACGCGGGTTCTGACCGAGGCCGCATGCGAGTACCGGCGCGACCCGCTGCTGGGGCTCAAGGAGAACGTCATCATCGGACGACTCATCCCGGCAGGTAGCGGCATGCCGGTGCACCGCGACCGTGGGATCGGGTTCTCGGAGGACGTACGGGAGCTGGTACAGACCCGCCCCCCGACGTCGGTGGTGGAGTCGCGGGATCCTATGGAGCAGTTCCTCGAGGACCTGCAGGCCGCTCGCGAGCTTGGGATGCCCATGCTGGAGACGGAAGAGGGGGACAATGAGGAGGACGACGAGGAGCGGCTGGAGGGCTTCCAGGAAGACGATGGCGACGGCGACGACGTAGATGAGGATGAGGACGTAGAGCCGGACGACCTGTCCGGGGACGAGTAGCGGTTAGGAGAAGAGCAGAGGGGGGCATCGTGGCGTGGCGGGGCCGGATTCCCGGGGCGATGCCCCCTTCTTCCCGCTGTGAGGGTGAAAACGGGCTGTTTTCGGGGGCTGGAGACCAAAAAAGGCGTGAAAGGCCCGTTTGACGCCTTGACAACAAGCAGTCTGGCAGGTATAGTTATGCGTCTTCGCAACACAGCAAGCGCGAACGACCCAACCAGCGCCCAGCGCTGCCGCTCGCGAACTGCGTGTTGACGGGATCTTTTTTCTGGAAGAGTAGGGGCTGTAGATCGTCGTAGAAGCGCTCGCATCTCGCAGCTACGGCACACAGCTGGATAGGCCGGTGTTGCCTATCCTGGACATGGATCCGCAGGGGCTGAACCGGTACCGGGCCTAGTGATTGGGCACGGGACAAGTGTTCGGCAACCACGACCGTCCCCCTGAAGCCCCTCTCGTCCGATGCGGAGGGGCTTTGTCGTCCCCTTCCAGTTCCAGAACCCAAATCCGACCACAGTGCATTGTGTCGCATAGCGAGGGAGTGACGGGCTTTGCCGACCATCAGCCAGCTGGTACGCAAGGGCCGCAATAAGAAAGAGCGCAAGATGAGCACCCCGGCGTTCAAGGTCGTGTGGAATGCCGAGAAGCGCAAGGTCAAGTGGGTCGAAGGTGCACCTCAGCGGCGTGGCGTCTGCACCCGCGTGTGGGCCCAGACCCCGAAGAAGCCGAACTCTGCTCTGCGCAAGTGCGCTCGTGTGCGGCTGTTCAATCGCCAGGAAGTGACTGCGTACATCCCTGGCGAGGGGCATAACCTTGCTGAGCACTCCATCGTCCTGGTTCGTGGCGGCCGCGTCAAGGACCTCAACTCGGTGAAGTACCACGTGATTCGGGGCACCCTGGACACGTCCGGTGTTGAGAACCGCAGACAGGCACGGTCCAAGTATGGGGCCAAGAAGCCGTCCTAACGGAGCCGTGAGGCCGGCCGAGACGATATAGCTGAGTTCAAACCCGATTCGGGACCGCACTTGTTGACCAAAAGAGGTGCTTGGGTCATGCCACGTAGGGGAGAGGCGCCGCGCCGCGTCACACCGGGAGATCCGATCTACGGTAGCCCCAGTTGCACGCGGGTTATCAATAAGCTGATGCTTGGCGGCAAGAAGGTTACTGCGGAGCGGATCTTCTACGGCGCTTTGCAGATCGCAGCGGAGCGCACGGGGAAGAACCCTCTGGAAGTGTTCACTCAGGCCATGCGCAATGTCACTCCGCAAGTTGAGGTCCGTCCGCGACGTGTCGGCGGCGCCACGTACCAGGTGCCGATCGAGGTGACCTCGCGGCGACAGACCACGCTTTCGGTGAGGTGGCTGGTGGGAGAGGCGCGGAAGCGGCCGGAACGGCGCATGGTAGAGCGACTTGCCAACGAGATCATCGATGCCTCGAACCGCGAGGGCGGGGCAGTCAAGAAGCGTGAGGACGTACACCGCATGGCGGAAGCCAACAAGGCTTATTCCCACTACCGCTGGTAGACGCCCGTTTCTCTCCAGAGACCCTTGGCAACATATGGGAGCTGGGTCTGAGCTCGCGCTGATGGAAGCGAGAAGTCGTCATTCTTTGCAGTGATTACCGAGGTAATTGTGTCTGACATCCCGCTGGAGAAGACAAGGAATATCGGCATCGCGGCGCACATCGACGCGGGCAAGACCACGACGACGGAGCGCATCCTGTACTACACGGGCCGTGTACACAGGATGGGCGAGGTCGACGACGGCGACGCGACGATGGACTGGATGCCGCAGGAGATGGAGCGCGGGATCACGATCACCAGCGCAGCGACGACGGCGGAGTGGAGAGGCTACCGGATCAACATCATCGACACGCCTGGCCACGTTGATTTCACGGCAGAGGTAGAGCGCAGCCTGCGAGTCCTTGACGGCATGGTCATGGTCATGTGTGCGGTGGGTGGGGTTCAGCCGCAATCCGAGACGGTGTGGCGGCAGGCCAACAAGTACAACGTCCCGCGGATCGTGTTCGTTAACAAGATGGACCGGGTGGGCGCGGATTTCCACGACGTTCTCCACCAGATGCGGCAGAGGCTCGGTGCTTACGTAACGGCGGTGCAGTTGCCGATCGGCTCGGAGAGCGAGTTCAGCGGGGTCGTGGATCTGATCGACCGGCGTGCGTACGAGTGGGACTCCGAGTACGGTGACACCTTCGAGGAGGTCCCAATCCCCGAGAAGATGGCTGAGCGGGTTGAGGCTTTCCGCGAGCACATCGTGGTCACCGTCGCTGAGAACGATGCGGACCTTGAGAACATGTACCTTGAAGGCAAGGAGCCTACCTGCGACCAGTTGCGGACGGCAATCCGGCGGCTGACGGTGGAGAACAAGATGGTGCCTGTGTTTGCCGGCACCTCGCTGAAGAACAAGGCAGTGCAGCCGCTGTTGGATGGTATCGTTGACTACCTGCCGTCGCCCACTGATGTGCCGCCCGTCGAGGGCCTGCACCCGAAGACCTCCGAGACCGAAACGCGCCGTCCGTCACTCGACGATGCCTTCTGCGGGTATGTATTCAAGGTCGTCAGTGACCCCTTCGTCGGGCAGCTTGCGTACATGAGGATCTACTCCGGCCGCGTGAAGAAGGGCGAAACAGTCCTGAATCCGCGGACGAGCAAGAAAGAGCGGATCTCGCGGCTGTTGCGGATGCATGCGAACCGTCGAGAGGACTTGGAGGAGGGCGTGGCCGGCGACATCCTGGCGGTCGTGGGGTTGGGGCGTGCTCTGACCGGGGACACGGTGTGCCCGGTGAATGCGCCCTTGATGCTTGAGACAATCAGCTTCCCGGAGCCGGTCATCGCCTTGGCGATCGAGCCGCGGTCGAAGGCGGACGAGGAAAAGCTTGCAGACGCCCTGCAGAAGCTGTCAGTGGAAGACCCGACCTTCACGGTGAGAACCGACCGGGACACCGGTCAGCAGATCATCGCCGGCATGGGCGAACTGCACCTTGAGATCATCTGCGACAGGCTGCGGCGAGAGTTCAGTGTCGACGTGCATGTGGGCAAGCAGCAGGTGGCTTACAAGGAGACGATCACCGTTCCCGCCGAGGCTCGCGGGCGGTTCGTACGGCAGACCGGCGGGCGCGGGCAGTTTGGTGACGTTGTCGTGCGTCTCGAGCCAACGGGCGGCGATGTGGAGTTTGAGTTTGTCGATGCCACCAAGGGTGGCTCGGTACCTGTGGAGTATATCCCGGCGGTCGAAGCGGGGCTGCGGGAAGCCCTTGACAGTGGTCCCCTGGCGGGTTTTCCTGCTACGCGGATCAAGGCTACGCTCCTTGACGGGTCCTATCACGAGGTCGACTCGAGCGATATGGCTTTCCGTGTAGCAGCGCAGATGGCGTTCAAAGAGGCGTATTCGAAGGCCCGGCCAGTGCTTCTTGAGCCGATCATGATGGCGGAGGTCGTGACGCCGGAGGCCCATATGGGCGATGTCGTAAACGACCTGTCCGCCCGGCGTGCCGAGATCCGGAGCATGATGGTGGGGAGCGGGGACAGCCAGATCATCAAGGCCCGGGTTCCCCTTGCGGAGATGTTCGGTTATTCAACGACGCTGCGCTCGTTGACCCAGGGGCGCGCGACCTACACGATGGAGCCGGAGTCGTACCAGGCCGTAGCCGACGCGAGCGAAATACTGGGTCGATAGGCTGGGGCGGCGGAGAGAACCCCGTCTTCTAGAGACAACGTTACGCGACATGCGATTGTAGGCTCCGGATTGTCTCTGAGAGCCAGGAGGTAGCCACCAGCATGGCTAGGCAGAAATTCGAGCGGACAAAGCCACACGTGAATATCGGCACGATCGGTCACGTGGATCACGGGAAGACGACGCTGACGGCGGCCATCACGATGTGCTTG
>JBDKVB010000169.1 GCA_039679385.1 Armatimonadia bacterium
TCTCCACTGTTGCGGCCTTACTGGTCGCGCTTGCGCCGGCCTTCGGTTCTGGTGAGTGGCAGGTCAGCACGATTGTGGCTGATGGGCTCGGCGCCGTCGGCGGCGGACTCGGCTTCGCCATCGACAGCGACGGGAACGCCGGCCTGACCTACCAGAATCAGCTCCCCCTACATGGCGACCAGTGGGGCGTGTACTACCTTCGTCAGGACGCAACGGGTGCCTGGTCGAGTCCGGAAGCCATCGAGCTGGGCACCGGCGTCGGCGAGGCCAACGACCTTGCCTACTGCGGGAACACAGCCCACGTGTCCTACCGCGGCAGCAACAACGCCTCACCGGACACGGGGTACCTGTCCTATGCGGTGCGCAACGGCACCTGGTCTGTCGAGAGGCCCTTCGGAACCAACGCCTTCGACTTGGACCACACGGACATCCAACTGGACGCCCAGGGCAACGTCGGCATCGGCTTGCTCGATCTCGACGGCACGCAAGCCTCCTCGGACAACCTTGCGTCCTACGCCTACTACAATGCGACCGGCTGGCACCTGACTACGATCGCCTCGGGAGCCGGGCAGTACCCCTGGGCCCCGGGCGGGATCAGCGTCTCGGTGACCGACGATGTTAGCCGGCCGACGGTTGGCTACAGTCGCGACGGCAACCTGCTGTACAAGACGCCCTATGTTGCCACGACGACGGACGGCTCCACCTGGACCAAGACCTCGCTGGCCAGTGGTGAGACCGCACTGTCGATGACGGTGGATCACGATGCGTCCGGCAAGCAGTATGCTGCTTGGCTGGATGGGAAGACGCAGAACGTGCGCTTTGCCACCTTCAACGGCACCTCGTGGTCGGTGGAGACCGCCTATTCGTCCGGGGCCGGTGCGCTCACCGTCAACAACGACAACCGCTACCTGTCCATGGCCATCGACAGCAGCGGTGTGCCGCATATCCTGTGGTATGACCCCGCCCTCAAGTCGGTCCGGTACACCTGCAAAGTCGGCGATGAGTGGCGGACGCCACGGACAATCGCCGCCGGCAGCGTCGGCTACTGGCTTGCGATAGACACTGACAGCCAGGACGTGCCGCATTTCGCGTACTACAATTACCACTCCGAGACGGGTAGCGGTCCCATCAGTTACGGCTACGGGTCAGCAGTGCCGGAGCCCGGGACTTGCGCCCTGGTTTTGCTCGGCGCAGCAGTGCTCATGATACGCCTCAACCGGGGGAAATCCTCCAGACGGGCCTGACGCTTGCGGGTGAAGACCCACAGCGGCCGACCGCGCACGTCCTGGGCGGTTGCCCTCCCGCGCATACGGGGAGCAGCTAATGGTCACGCGACGTTTCCTGTTTATGGCCTTGGCAGGCTTGCTCTTGGTGGCTGCGGCAGAGGCTGCAGACACCGAAGCGGTCCGCCAGGTAAGCCCGGTTCCTCCGGGTCCCGATTCGCTGCGCGTGACCCTGATGCCGACCACCACTACCCCCTCTGCCACCGCGCCGACGGGGCGGCAGGCTAGTTCGCGGATGCTCGACAGCAGCAACCCACCCGTTGCGAAGATCCACCACTATGCGACGGAGGTCGGATACGCCTACGGCGTCGAGCCGGTGTACCCGATGCTGCCGACAGACTCCCCCTGGATCATCACGGTTACGACGGCCCCTCTGCAACTCGAAGGCGGCACACCACAGCAGACGATCCCCCCGGTGAGAGTCCAGGTCCACGATCTGAAGTCAGACCCCGGTGGTACGGGCTGGGTCGACTGCACCGGCCAGTCGGGCATCATGGACTATATCGGCGACCGAGACGGCTGGCTTTACCTCGAATTTCGGATTCTCGTGCAATACGTCGATCGGCCGGGGCACTACGTGGGGAACGCCAGGTTGGAGTTCACCGTGTACCCGCCGGGCTGGGATGAGCCCTACACCGGCCAGATCCCGCTGGAGCTGCACCTGAACGTGCCGGAGCTCTTCGGTGTGCAGCTAGACCCCGAGCTTCGCTTCCCGGACACCGAGGGCAACTACGGGGGCTGGATGTACACAGAGACGGAAGGGCGGCTGACCGTCAGTGGCAACCTGGACTTCAATGTCCAGATCAGCGCCGGTGACGACCTCACGGGTCCGGGCACGCGTACCGGGCAGATGGAGACCGCACTGCGACTGCGGCAGCCCTGGGGCACCGGCACGCTCTGGAGCACCTGGGGTGATCTGGGTGGCGACGTCAGCGGCCACGGCAAGCCTGCAGACTGGACCGGCGGGGTAGATCCGTCAGCTCCCTGGCCCGGGACGGTGCAGAGCCCCGGCTACGTGACCAGCCAGGGCATCAACGAGATAGGCATCACGGGTGCGGCATGGCGCAGTGGGGTCCAGGACCTCGCCGGCGACTACAGCGGGGCCCTGACGATCACTGTATCGCCCATGCCATGAGGCGGCTTCACTCAGGAACGACGAAACGCAGGATTGAGCAACCCGTAGGGAGGGGACCAACATGGGGGACGGCCAGGGGGCCCGGGAGGTGATGTGGTAGAGGTCGGAGGGCCTCTACTTCATCGGTCAAGGAGTACCAGGCTGCGACAGACTGCAGCGACGCCTGCCCGCAAGAGGGCAGGCGGCCCAACAGGAACACCCTAGGAGGAAAGACCATGTCCCGACTGCTCTGTGTTGTTGCTGCAATGCTACTCGTAACGGCCGCGATGGCCCAGACGATCCCCTTCGCGGAGACGAACGCGACCGATCCAGCCCTGCCCATCGCAGCCAGTGCGGATTTCCATGCGACTGTCCTGACCTACGCGTCCGTACATGTCATCCCGCCGACCACTCTGACTATTCCTGGCGATGTTGACGGTGAGGCCGGCTTCGCCGCGATCGAACCAGTCGCGACCGTCAATCCGGAGACCGGCCAGTTCGATGATCCCGAGGACCCCTGGAAGCCCGCCGCTGGAAGCCATGGTGGGCTCGTTGAGGCAAGCGCCAATAGCAGCTGCCTCCTGGACATCGCAGTGACCGAGTTCGCCGGAAATGGAAGCACGATTTCTACCAACCAGAAGCTCAAGTCCCTCGTGAAGGTTGGTGCCATTGCCGGCAGCACCGCACCTGCGACCTCTCTTTCGGCATTGTGGATTCCTCTCGACACCGAGAGTGCCACCCCGCAGTACGCTCCCGGTCTCGTTGGCACCGAATTCGTACAGGTCATCGACGGTGTCGGCGGCTGGGACCCGACCGCCAACAGCGGGAGCGGAGCTTCCATCACGGACATGCCCTCCGACACGATAACGGGTGCCACCTACGTCGTCAAGGGTCTGAGAATTGATCCGCTGAATGACAACCCGAGTTGGAATTTCCGCTACCTGCGCGTGTTCTGGGGCACCAAGGCCTACAACCGGATCAACCCGGACATCGCGGACGAGACCCACAACTACGACGAACTCGCGGCTCAGGGCGACTATGTTGCGACCGTAACCGCCACACTGACGGCCAACGAGCCCGGATAGGCTGGACCGCAAGACACACTGACCTGCTGTTCAGTCCCTTGACGTTCAGCCGGGGAGTGGGCCCCTTGCGAGCGCACTCCCCGGCAAGACCAGGAGCAGACCCTATGACGAGGCAAGTGCTGATAGGTGTGGCCTGTGTATGCGTGCTGGGTCTCAGTCTGCCCGGAGCCTGCCGGGCACAGAACCTGGCGACCTCCACCGAGACCTTCCACGCCTCGGTGGCGGACTACCTGTGGTGCGACATTGACGGGGATATCACGCTGCAGCTTCAGGCAGACAACTCCTCCTGGGCAGGCGGTGCGCCCCTGACCGCGAAGGCAAACCGTCCCTTCGAGCTTAGGACGGGCTGGGGCTCGTACTCCGGGACGGGGACGGCAACCGTGTCCTGCAGCCTCGACGGCACCTTCGGCAACCAGATCACCGGCTACCTGAGTGCCGACAAGCGCCGGCAGACCGGGACGGTGTCGGTTCAGATCGTCGAGGGGACAGCGAGTGCAACACCAACAGCCCTGGGAGGCGGCCTGGCCTCAGCGCAGGCCAGCGTCATCCAGAACGAGGCCACCATCGGCACCGTCGTCGTCACTCTGTTTGCTTTCTAGTTGGCCGGGTGGGGGCTCGGCGACTTGCACAAGACCTACCCGGGGTGCTGCAGACCCGGTTTTGCTCGTGATCGATTCGCGCGCCGTAGCGGGACGGCAAAGGGAGTTCGGAATGTACCTTCATCGACGAACCGCGGTTCGTTCAGTCCTCATGGCGGTTCTGGCGTGTCTCCCAGTCTTGGGATGCCTCCCAGTCGCGCAGGCGCAAGGGTTCATGGTCAAGCCGCTGACGCTGGAGTTCAGTCCGGTCCCCGGCGAGCGAATCGAGCAGGAGTTGGAGCTACGCAACACCGCGGGTGAGGCCCTGGAACTGGTGCCCCATGTGATGCTGCTGGGCCAGGATGAGTTCGGGGGCTGGAAGACGATTGACAAACCGGATCAGGCCGATCCGGCCCTGGTGAAGCGCACGTGCGTGGACTGGGTGAAGGTGACTCCGGCCGAGGTGAGCCTGGGCCCGACCGAGGTCAAGACGATCAAGATCACCATGGCCACGCCGACCGGCGTTCGCGGGTTCCACTCCGCGGCGCTCATCATTGAGAACAAGCCGGTGCGACGAGGCAGCTTCCGGATGGTTGTCAGATTCCTCGTGCCGATTCGTATCAACCTCCTGGGAGCGCCTGCGCGGGAGATCATCTCGGCCGAAGACGTCAGCCTGAGATTCCTGGCCAAGGACAAGCCGGGACCGATGCCTTCGGGCGTCCCTCTGCCGACGACGGCGGCGTACCTGCGAGTGACCAACCAGGGAGAGACCTTCGGGAAGCTCGGCGGCAAGATCCTGCTCATGGCGCAGAAAGATGGGCGCTGGAAGCGCGTGGTCGAGGCTCCTATCTCCCCCCGAGGGATCATTCCCGGCGCTGCGTACTCGCTGTTCGTGGACCTCAAGAAGCGCCTGCCGACGGGGCACTACCGAGCTGTGGCCAACCTGCAGGTGAATGGGCGGTACGTGCGGCCGGTGGACAAGGAGCTCGACCTGGAGGGCGACCCGTCGGTCACGACGGTTCACGGCCAAGTGCAGCTTGAGCTGCCCGCGATCACTCGGGTGGACGCCGGTCCGGGCAGCACGCGGTCCGGGTCCCTGACGGTGCGCAACCCCTCGGACGAGGATGTGGAGGTCAAGTGCGTGCCGGGACGTCCGGCAGGGCTGTCGGGCGTTGCGATTGGAGACCTGCTCGGCGAGGACCTGGTTGCGACGAGTTGGCTCGAAGTGCGGCCGGACACCTTTACGCTGCGAGCCGGTGCCGAGCGGAATCTGCGTGTGCTGGTGCGGGCTCCCTCAACGGACAAGCCGCAGGCCAGCTACTACTCCGATCTCCGCTTGCTGGCTACCCACCCGGACGGCCAGGCAGCCGGTGATTTCCGGACGCTGGTGTGGATCCGAAACCCGAAGATCGACGTGGCGGAGAAGGCCGAGCCGATGCGGCTGTCCCTGGCGGAGCAGGAGAAGGACCATTATGTCGCGACCGCCCAGTTCGCCAATGTGGGGAACACGCACTTCGAGGCCGGAGCGAAGATGCGGGTGCTGAACGCCGGTCAGACCGAGACCGTGGTTGAGGGGGAGGTGGAGGGCGCGCCGGGAGTGGTGCTGCCGATGGGGATGCCGGAGTTCAGCGGTGCGCTGGACTTCTCGAAGGTCCCGGCGGGGCTGTACAACTTGCTGGCGATCCTGGAGCTTGAGAAGCAGCCTTGCGCGGCCCGACTGCCGATTCGTGTGGAGGACGGGCCGGAGGGCAAGGTGGTCACGGTCCTGCCGCAGATTGCCGCTCCAGCGGACGGAGCCAGACCGTAAGCTGTGGTGTCTGCCGAGGGCGTGAAGACGCGGTCGTAGCGCTCCTTGATGTTCTGCCGTCTGTTTCGTAGAACCTCGCTGCCACCGATACGGCCGATCCAGACAACCTGCCGGTAGAGCCGGAGCAGTCGCAAGTCGTGGAGTTCCTCAAGGTCCAGCAGGCTGTAGGACGATCGTGCAGGTCCGGTGTGCAGAGGGGAATGGGAGGTGAAGGGTTGCGGACAGGTCGCACGGGCAAGGTGTCGTCGGCCTCTGCCCTGGCCGCAAGCTGGTTATGCCCGTTTGATCCAAGGTCACGGCTGTCGGCGCTCGGGACGCTGCAGTCGGGCCCAGGCGGGCAACCTATGGGGGACAAGTTCGAATGAGATTGCGCAAGGAGTGGCTGTTGGGTTCTGTCGTTGCGCTAGTGCTGTTGAGCAGTGTGGCCTTTGCAGCAACCGCTGTCTACGTGGACGACAGTTGGGCAGGCAGTAGCGTCGGTGCCACGGTTGGCAACGGCTACACCTTCGGCACCAATGCCTTCGCGACAGTGCAGGCAGGGATTGATGCAGTGGAGGCCGGGGGGACTGTGAACGTGGCGGCGGGCAACTACCCGGAGGACCTGCGGGTTGCCAAGTCCGTGACGCTTCGCGGCCCGAACGCCGGAATCAACCCGGTGACGAACGGGGCGGCCCGCGGCCTAGAGGCGCAACTTGAGAGCGTCAATGTACCGAACGATGCGGACATCAACGGCCTCACGATCGACGGCCTCAAGTTCTCGGGCAGTTCGCCGAACGGCACGATCTGGCTGAGCTACTACGGGTCCAACGTCACGATCACCAACAACATCATCGACGGCATCACCTACCATGGTATCGTGCACAACCCGGAGTACCCCTCCGGTGTCTCGCACAACTACATGACCGGGGTGCAGATCACCAACAACAAGATCACGAACATCTCCGGCGGGACATACACCGCGCTGTACTTCTTCGGCCTGACGGACGGCGTGATCAGCGGCAACGCGATCAGCAATGTGGGCGGCATCGGAATCAACCTTGTGAACGCGAACGAGGGCGACTCGTCCAAGTTGGTCACGGTCACGGTCTCTGGGAACACAGTGACTAACTGCGGGCTGCAAGGCATCCAGATGGCCTTCGGGGCCGGCAACGTGACGATCTCCGGCAACACCGTCTCCGGTGCGAACTACACCAGCGCGAGCGACAAGGGCGGCATCCGCCTGTACGGGTCGCAGTTCTGGGGTCCGGTCACGGTCTCGGGCAACACGGTAACCAACTCGTACAATGGCCTCTGCATCCGGGATGGCGAGAACCTGAGCGCAACTGCGCAGTACATTGCCATCAAGGACAACACCTTCACCAGCAACGCCAACGCCGCGATCTACCACGGCGGCACCGGTACCCTCGACGCCAAGACAGGCAACAACTTCAATGGTGCCGCGACCCTCGCCGGGATCGAGGCGCAGGTCTATCACTACTACGACAACTCCGCGCTTGGCCTGGTGGACTACGGCCAGCCGACGACGCTGGCGGCTGTCTATGTGGATGACGACTGGGCCACCTGCACCCGCGGCCAGATCGTTGGCGGGCATATCTTCGGCCACGATGCCTTCGCGACAGTGCAGGCAGGGATTGACGCCGTCGACGCCGGCGGCACTGTGAATGTGGCGGCAGGGACGTACAACGAGAACGTCTCCTATGCCAAGTCAGTCAATGTCCTGGGGCCGAACGCCGGTATCAGCCCGGTCGATCCGACGAAGACCCGCGTGGATGAAGCCGTCCTCAACAGCATCACGCAGACGGCCAACGCGAGCAA
>JBDKVB010000170.1 GCA_039679385.1 Armatimonadia bacterium
AGGCTCTCAGGGTTCTTGGTGGCGTTCTGGACGGTGGCCGGTGCACTGCCGGTTCTCGCGCAGTCGGTTGACCCCGACTTCCGGCCGAAGCTGGTAGGTGTGGAGTTCACCTCCCGTCAGGTGCGCCCCGGCGACCCCTTTGCGATGACCCTCAAGTTCCGCAATGAGGGGACGAAGGCTGCACGCTCGGACTACCGGGTCTTCGTGCACTTCGAGGCCCCGACCGCAGACTGCGAGAACCTGGTCATCAACGCCGACCACGAGCCGACGGTCGACACCACAGCCTGGGAGCCCGGCCAGATCGTTGTCGACGGGCCCCGCGTCCTCCTCGCGCCGGTGGACAAGCCTGAGCAGGAGTACTTCGTCCACGTCGGCATCTACGACATCGGCGGAACCGGCGACCGCCTGCTGGAGAGCTATGACGGCGGCAAGATCACTATCACCAGCAAAGCACCCTCTGCAGACAGCATCACTCCGCCTGCGCTGGCCCCGGAGGAGCTGCAGAAGCGTCGCGCAGCCCTTGCCGAACGCATCCCGAGCAACTCCCGCGCCAGTCTCGACGCTTCCACCTGGCGCTTCGACCTGGACCGCAACAGCGGGGCCTGGGCGCTCACCGACAAGGCCACGGGAGTCCTGTGGGCCTCGGATCCGGTGCGTGCGCGCTTTGGTGAGGTCGCAATCCGCAGCGCCGGACGAACAGTAGCCTGGCAGGTCAGCCGCTTCGACGAGGTCCAGCAGACGGCCGATGCCCTCCGGCTGGTCACGCGCCCTCAGGTTGACGGCAGGCCCTCGGGCGTCACGGTCACCTTCACCCTCGAGCGCATCGCAGAGCCCGCCGGTCTGAGGATCGGCTACGACTCGACCACGACCAGCGACTGGCAGGTTGTGCGTGTGCGACCACTTGCCGATGCCCTCTGGGTGACGGACGCCGAGGACGGTGTCCTGTACGTGCCCAATCGCCTTGGGATCGAGATTCCCGCCGCGAAGGGTCTCCCCGGCACGCGGCAGTGGATGACCTACGATAGCCTCTCGATGGCGATGTGCGGGGCCGTCAAGCAGGGCTCTGCGCTGCTGGTGAACTGGGACGACGTCAACACCCGGCTGACCGCGAACACCGCCTGGCCGGATCTGCCGCTGGTCGCCGGTCGGCGTGCCCAGGCAATCAGCCTCGACATCAGCGCGCCGAAGGGCTCCTGCACGGTTCATCCCCTGGGAAAGGGCGGGTACGTGGAGATCGCCCACGCCTACCGTCCCCTGGCGAAGGCGAAGGGCTGGCTCAAGACCTGGGCCGACAAGCGCCAGCAGTTCCCCAGTGTCGATCGACTCTTTGGGGCCGTCGACTTCAAGCCCTTTGTCTTCTCCCGCGTCGTCCCGAGTTCGCGCTTCAGCGACGGCAAGGAACGGACCAACCTCGGCTTCACCTTCGACGAGGCGGCCCAGTGTGCTGAGCACTGGCGAAACGACCTGGGCATCGACCGGGCCTTCGTGGTGCTCGCGGGCTGGATCAACGGCGGATACGATGTTCGCCACCCGGACATCCTCCCGGCTGCTCCGGAGTGCGGCGGCAACGCCGGACTTCAGGACGCTGCCCGGCGCATCAAGGACTGCGGCTACCTCTTTGGCCTCCACGACAACTATCAGGACATGTACCAGGACGCCCCTTCCTTCAACGAATCCTGGCTGAACTGCAATGCCCAGGGCAAGCCGAAGATGGGCGGGAACTGGAATGGCGGCCAGGCCTGGCAGGTCTGCGCGATCAAGCAAGTCGAACTCGCGCAGCGACCCGACACCAACCTGCCGAAGGTCGCGGAGCTGTTCAGCCCGAGCATCTACTTCATCGATACGGTCTTCGCCTGGGGGCTGGTCACCTGCGACTCCCCCGTGCATCCCATGACCCGTGCCGACGATCTCGCCTGGAAGAGTCGGCTGTGCATGCTGGCCAAGCAGCACATGGGGCTTTTCGGCAGTGAGGAGGGCCGAGAGTGGGCGGTGCCCTGCGCCGACTACCAGGAGGGCATCTTCGGCCACCAGACGGACTCCGCACCCGGGACGGTCATCCCGCTCTACCAGTTGGTCTACAGCGACTGTACCCAGCTCATGACCCACCAGAGCAACCGCATCAGCCAGGGCAGCGAGAAGAAGGTCGCCGACCACCTCCTCTTTGCGGAGATGCAACTCCCGAGCTTCGGCAGTCATCTGTACTGGAAGCAGCCGACTAGCAAGGGCGTCGGCATCCTGCCGCTTGCGCCACAGGTGAAGGACCTCGGCAACCGCAAGTTCGAGATCACCTACCGTTGGCAGGTCAACGAGGCACCGGCAGCCGACTGCAAGGTCTTCGTCCACTTCGTCCACAAGGCCACGACACGTCCCGAGGGCATCGCCTACCAGGGCGATCATCAGCCGGCGGTTCCGACTTCCCAGTGGAAGCCGGGGACCATTGTCGCCGACGGCCCCTACACGGTGGAAGTGCCCGCGGAGTTCAATGGCCCCGCCGACATCATGCTCGGGATGATCGGACCAGGCGGCGACCGGCTTGCCTTCACCAACGCCCTCAGTCAAGGGACACGCTACAAGGTGGGTACCGTCACCGTCACTGACGACGGCGTGGGCTTCGAGGGCGCCGATCCGGGACGTGCCTCTGAGCTGTGGTCTCGTGGCGATGGCGGCTGGGGCGAGGACCTGTGCGTCACCGACCGGGTCATCAAGAACGTCTGGGAGGTCCTCAGCCCGCTCAACGTCATCACCGCCGAGCGACCCCTCGACAGCCACGAGTTCCTCACCG
>JBDKVB010000171.1 GCA_039679385.1 Armatimonadia bacterium
TCCCTGAGTTCCACCCACAGCTCCTCAGCGGTGAGGACGATCGGCGGCGAGGCGAACAAGGCGATCCGAACCTCGCGCGTCTCCCCGCTGTAGGTCAGGTCCGAGATCCTGTCCGCAGGCACCTCCATGCTGATCGATGCCGATAGCGCGGACCGCACGACCAGCACGGACTGCACCTGCGCGTGCTCTCTCCCTGCCAAGGGCCAGACCATGCGGTGCGGGCGTGTAGTCTCGGTCAGCCGCCAGACACAGAAGCTCGCTTCGCGTGATGCTGGATTGTGGAGAATGCTGTCCTCTTCCAGCATGGCGTCGTGCAGAAGTGCGCCAATCTGCCTCAGGGCGTCCGCACTCCGAGCGATCAGAACGCGTTCGTCGGGCGTACCGTTCCGCAACTCCATATCTGCACCGCTTTCCCTACACAAGCAGCCCTTGCTCCGATAGCGCTCTCACCTCGCCAATCTAGGTTGCGTTCGACATGCCCTCAACCTCATGAGGAACCCGCTCGTCTATGCCCCAGGCCCTCAGGAGCCGTCGCCACTGCATCCGCACCACACTGGCCGTTTCCTCGCTCCCCTCCGCATGTAACAGGCCGGCGAGCATCTTGTATGCCAGAGGATCAGCCGGGGCGACAGCCAGGGCAACGGCTAAGGCGGCTTTGGCCGCCTGGAGGTCTCCGGCTCTCTGCTCGCAGATCGCTCGCGTGATATGGACGAGCGGCCAGTCGGGCACTTCGCGAGCCATGGCGTCAAGTTCTGCCCGGGTCCTGGCGATGTCCGGGCATTCCCGCTCCCGCGTGTCGATCGCAGCCAGTCTGCTAAGGTCCGACGCGGAGGAGTCGGTCCGTCCGTCGAAGGGCATGAGCAGTCGTCGGACAAGGAACTGGCACAGAAACCACATCCGGAGTACCCCCTTTGCTCGTCACTCCAGCACCGAACCGCTTCGTCTGATCCTCCCCTGCGGCGGGACCCATAGCAGATAGTCGGGCTGCTGCCGCCTCGGGCAGGACTTCAGCACTGCGGAGCCGACCAGAACTCCCGTCACAGCCCGATCGCAGCCTACGACCGCGTCGCCTCTGTCATCCAGGCGGCAAGCTCAAAGGGCCCCAGCCGCACACTCCAGCCACCTTCGGTCCGTAAGAGCGCCGGCGATCCGCCGAGCTGCTGCACCTGCGCTCCGACTGCGGACAGCGGAAGGCTCACCTGTGTCTCGACGGGCGAAGCGTTCACCACGTACAGGTAGCGCTTCCCCTTCACCTCGCAGGTGCGTCCGACGACCTTGTCCTGCAGCCCGGCAAGCTCCGTCCAACTGCCCACGGGGAGCTGACGAAATACCCGGGCGAAGCGCTCAACCTGCGCCTCATGCCCCACGGTACCCACCGTGAAGCCACCCGTCACCACGATCTCGGGGTCAAGAGCAGCCATCGAGTGAGCGTAGTACTCCATGAAGCCGTCGCCACCCGGCACGATCGCCGAGGCAAGCCAGGAGGGGTCCTGATACCAACCACAGGCCAGGGGATTCTGCCGGTTGCCTGCGCTCTCAAAGTAGCGATTGTAAAGGAAGACGCCGCAGTCCGCTGTCGGACGGTACTCACGGAGTTGGTCGTCGCAGAAGTCCATCTGCCGCACCGACAGCAGGGCCTGCTCGGACCCCGGCTGACTGTTGGCCAGGCAAAAGCGGTAGTCAGGGGGACCCAGGTGCTTCACGAACGCCACACCCGGCTTCTGCCCGAGAAGCGTCGGATCGATACCGGCCTCGCGACTGAGATCGGCCAGCCGCGTGCCCTGCTCCCAGCGTTTCCTGAGGTCTGCGTGGACGGCCGGAATCGGGTGCAGAACTACCGCCACCAGCCTGAGGTCGGGACGCTTGCTACGCAGAACCTGCGCCACCTGCCCGTAGTAGCTCGCCAACCGTGCACAGCGCCAGTGGATCCACTGCTCGCGAGCTTGGGCCAGGAGCCAGTCGTAGCGCTTGCCAAACCGCTGCGGGTCTCGAGAGTCCACGGGCACCTTGAGGCCGGTATCGCGCTCGAATTCCGCGAGGGTCCAGTCGTCGTAGCCCACATCGAGCCCCCCTAGCTGCAGGAGCTGACAGCGGGTGAGATGGAAGGCGATGCCCCCGAAGGCCGGCGACTGAGCATGCCTCTCGGCCAGCTCCTGCACCAGCGCCAGTACACGCTCCTGCACGCGCGGGTGAAGCGCGTTGTAGGCTGGTGGCTGGTTGTGCCAGGTTCTGCCTGTCACACGTCCATCGCGCGTCACGGCGTTGAAGGTAGGCTCACCGGCCTGGACGCTCTGAGCATCGGCATTGCCCGTTGCCACCAGCGACGGCAACTCGTGCACATTCAGCGTCGGGTAGAACCTGAACCCCCGCTCCTCAAAGCGCCTGAGGAGGATGTCCATCCATCCCGCAGCAGGCATGTCACGTCCACCAAGCGTGCCACTCTCTTCTACCAGCGAGCTGTAGATGGGGCCGTTGTACCATACCGCAGGATGGAAGAGCACGTTCTCGCCGGTATAGTCCATGAGGTCGCACAGATTGCAGATGGCGTGGTCGAAGGCCTCGAAGCCCGGACCTTCAGCGCCGACGCACCACGGCAACGGTGCGGCGTCCTCCCAGTACAGACCGATCTGCCGAGCGTTGCCAGCCCCTGCGACGGGGCTGGAAGGGAGGCCGCCATCGACCTCATAGGCCTCAACGCTGACAGCCGCTGCCGGTCGGCCTGTCTCGCGTGTAGTGAAGATCACGCTCTGGCGAGGGTCTCGTGCCCACAGGACGCAGTCGAGTGTCTCCACGCGGTTCGAGAGCGGACTCGTGACACCCGTCAGGTACCCGGTCTGAGCGTTGTACAGGTCGGCCTCCTTGGGGGAGCAGGCGACGACCTCGCAGGTGCGTGCCTTGTCGTCGGGGTAGCGTACACGAAGCAGGTGGAGCCCGGGTCGGCGCAAGGTGAGCCGCACCACGAACCGCGATCCTCTCTGGCCACCGGCTTCGCGGTAGCGACCTACTGGCGCGTCAACCACACGGCTACTGCCGTCCTCGCAGAGCTGCTCCGGTCCCAGGTTCTGCGTCAGGTCAACGGAGGCCACCCTCTCGAGCTTCAGCTCGCCCTGCGGCCTTCGCGCATGCGGCGCGAGCACGTAGACAGGCATGCGGTAGAGGTCGCGACCGTCCGCCCGCAGGACCAGCGAGTACATGCCCGGTTCCCCGGCGTGGTAGCCGAGTCCGACGCGAACCACGCCACGTGGGCCTACCGAAAGCTGTGGGGTTCCCTGGGCGACGGCAGCGCCCTTCGACGAGAGCAGCGCCACGGAGGCGCTGACGGCGAAGGGCGTCTCGCCGGAGTTGAAGACTGCCACCTCTGCCCGTTCGCCCTGACCCAGCATGCCGACGCCCCTAACCGGGTAGAAGCGCAGCGCATCCGCCGGTCGCAAGACCGCTCGGACCTGGGACGCATCCTCGGCCATCGCCCGCGCCAGTTCCTCCTGCGAGAGTGCCCGGTTCCACACGCGGACCTCGTCGATGAGACCCGAGAAGTCCTGACCCACGGTCACAAGGTCGCCGCGCGAGATCGTACCGGTGGCAGGTGCGCCGGCGTCCAGTTGGCCGTCGAGGTAGATCCGGCGCTGCGTGCCGTCGTAGACCGCTGCGAGGTGATACCACCGACCGGGCTGGAGCCTGCTCCGACTGAGCAGCCAGTTCCCCGCCCACTTGCCGTCGAGAGCGAGTTGGAAGCGGACCTGCCCTCGGCCCTGAGGATCAAGGCCAAGCCGGTACCCACGCTCGCGGTTGAGGACGAAGCCCGTCTGCTGGGCGTCCTCGAGGCTTACCCAGGCGGCGACCGTCACAGCCTGATCGCACTCCAGCTCTCGCATCTGCCCGATAAGCACACCTCGGCCGCCCTTGCTGAAGTGGAGGGCTCCCCCGAGTTTGCCGGTGCCCCAGGTCGCTTGCCTGAGGGTTCCGTTGCCGGTGCTCCCGAAGAGGTTCCCCCTCTCGCCCACAACATTGGTGACCTGGTCTCCCTGGCCCTCATCGAGGGGCCAGTAGCCTACCAGGCCATCCAGTGTGGAACCAGCGGCCGCCTGCGCAAACATCACTGCGAGCACAACCGCCAGCCTGTACAGGCTCCCATGGGCGCGGACTGGTCTCATGGCTCACCTCGGGGTGGGAGTTCGGAACGTCTGGAGAAGAGACCTGGCAACTTCCGGCCAGTCACCATCCTGTCCTCCCTGGCCGGCCATGGTCCGCCGGCCTTCGTCGTCGTAGCTGTAGTACAGGCTCTGCAACAGCCCGCCCGTGCCGGCGTGCAGCAGGCTCTGCACCTGCCCGGCGTCGTAGTAGTTGTAATAGCTGGTTACCTGGTTCGGCAGCCGTCGCGTGAGCTGCAGCCCCCGAGGGTCGTAGGCGTAGTAGGTCGCCTGCTCCCAGGGATCGCACAGGGCGCTGAGCAAGCCCCGCTCAGTGCAGCTCTCCGGACAAATCGCTTCCATCATCAGTTGCCCTCGGCCTCGGGCGGCTCCGGCGGACACGGCACCATGTTGGGCCACCCCAACGAGGCTACCATGTAGCCCAGCGTGTCACCCGCGTAGTGTCGTTGTGTCTCATGCTGCGCTGCACGAGTCTCGGGAGCTGATGAACGCTTCCTGTCACACCGCACACCTGCACGCGTGATGACCTCCGTGTGCGCGTCCATGCCGGTATCGTCGAGCCATATGCGATCCCAGGGGCGCAGCACGCGCGGGCAGAGACCGAAGAACTCCCCGAGGGCCTCAAGCGCCTGCCGCACGGTCTGAACGCCCACGTCGCCTGCCTCGGAGAACAGCGCATGCAACTCCGACCACTCCATCTCGTCGCGCCCGGCCCATGTGAACAGATTCCTGATGAAGACCCGCCAACCACACCACCTTGGGTCTTCTAGCAGCAATACGTCATCGGCGGACGCAGGCCACAGATGGCACCTGCTTGCGAGAGCCACCAGATCACTGACTGTCATCGCGGGGTCAAGGTCCCTACCGTAAGGCCGGAAGGACAGCCGCAGGAAGGCAAACAGCACCCCAGGGATGGCCCCCCTAAGTGAGAGCCTGAGTCGCGCTTCCCACACCCTCCCCGGCGCGCCGAAGGCTACCTTCCGGGCAAGCTGCCCCTCTTTGCCCGCCTTCTCGAAGAGCTCGGAGAGCGTGATCTCGGGCCGGCACTGCTCCTCGGGACAGTGCAAGACGTAGCAGAACACACGGGCCCACTCCTGGAAGCCCGGTGTAGGGGCGGAGAGGCCTCTCTTGCCCCGCGCTCTCGGCATAGGTGCGCTCCTCTTCGGTCCCACGTGTCTGCGGTGCCTGTCTCCCGCGTCTGTTGGGCGGACGGCCCTGTGGGCGTCGTGTCGGCTCCGCCTTCGCCTGGATGTCTCCCGGCCCTCAGCGCGGCAGTGCTTAGGGCTCAGACGACCCTTCTGTCGCCCGGGTCTTCTCCCACTCTTGCACGCGCAACTCAGAGGTGAACAGCCCCACGTCCTTTCGGGCCTGTGCAAGATTGGGGTCGAGCTTCACCGCCGTCTGCGCCTCGGCAATCGCCCCCTTGAGATCGCCCTTCGTCCGCAACAGCCACCCGAGGTCCGAGTGTGCAGGTGCGCTGTGTGGGTCGAGGCGCAGCGCCTCGCGGATCTCCTTCTCGCCCTCGCCGAATTGCCCCTGGAGGATCAGCACAGCCCCCAAGTTCGCGTGACCCAAGGCGCTTTCGGGCTCAAGCTTGAGGGCCTCGCGCAGCTCCCGCTCTGCCTCATCGTTCTTGTGCTGGAAGGCCAGCACACGCCCGAGGCTGGTATGGCCCGCGGCCGAGCCAGGATCGAGTCGCACGGCCTCTCGGAGTTCCCGCTCGGCCTCGGAGTAGCGCCGCTGGTCCGTGAGGGCGTCTCCCAGGGCGCACCGTACCGCCGCATCTCGCGGGAGGAGCGAGACGCCCTCGCGGTAGCATGAGATCGCCGATGGCAGGTTCCCAGACCACTCCTGCGCTCGGCCGAGTCCCATCCAGGCGTAGGCATCCTTCGGAGCGGACGCCAGCAACTCACGGAGCAGCTCGATAGCTTCCTTCTGCTTGCCGGCACGCGAGAGAGAGAAAGCCCACCAGCGCCGCGCCTCAAGCTGATGCTCCTGCGAAGCACGTTGGGCGTTCTGGACCGTCGCTTCAAACTGCGTGGCTGCCTCCCCATAGCGCCCGCGCTGGTAGTACAGCGCGCCCAGGTCATAGCGCATCCGCCAGGACTTGGGCGACTTCCGGACGCCCTCTTCGTACAGCCGCAGTGCCTCAGCAGGCTTGCCCACGGCTGAGAGTGCAGAGGCCATTTCCGATACGACCCGCCAGCTCCCCGGTGCATCGCGGTACGCGAGCCGGTACTCGGCGAGTGCCTCCTCATGTCGCTTCAGCCGGTTGAGGGCGCTCCCGAGACTCGCACGGTCCTCCCAGGAATCCGGGCGCAACTGCACCGCGGTCTGCATCTCGCGAAGCGACTCCTCATAGGCCCGCATCGCGCCGAGAGCGGCGCCAAGGTACCGGTGCGCCCAGTCGGCTCGCGGGTACCGAGCGACGGCTTCGCGTCCGATGGACAGGCACCCGCCGAAGTCCCGGGCAAGCGCTCGCTCCCTGAAGTCGCGACCCATTCGCCACTCGGGGTAGTAGCGCCAGCACAGCCCGCCTGCCACTCCCACGGCGCAGACGACACCGACCACGATCGCCGACCTGAGGCGTCCTCTCATCGTCAGTTCGTCCTCACTGAGCTGGCAAGAGTACCGGGCAAGTGGACGCCGCCCGGCGTCAGTGTCGCACGTGTTCCACAGGACCAGCAGCGACCACTCATGTCTGCATCAGCCACCAGTCCACTACGCTACCGTCGATGCCGAATCGAAGGCAGAGCAGATCGACGTCCATGCCGAACCCGGAGTACCCGCCGAGCGCATACTGGAAGGTCCGGGCCACGCGTATGTCGTAGTCTGAGGGCACCTCGGAAACCCGAGCGGGGAACTCCCAGTCCACGTAGTCAGGGTCACCCAGAAGCTGCCTCACGTCCTCCCGCCGAAGCCCGACCAAGGGATGGTCTCGGAGCAGCGAACGCAGCATGCTTCCGCGCGGGTTGCCGAGCAGCTCGCCTCGATCAGCCTCTCGCCACACTGCGCTGTCGAAGGGCCTGCTGCCCCAGCCCAGGGTCAGGAACCAGTACTCGCCCGGGCGGAGCCAGCACCAGAGCGTCAGCGCCACAAGGAAGGCCGCCGCCACTGCCCAGACGACCCGGCGAGAGCACCTCCGCCTCAGTCTGCGGACAACTGCCACTGCCACACACGCGAAGGCCAGGGTCACGACCAGCCATGCGAAGACTCCCGCATGCAGGACCGCGGCAATTGCAGCCAGCAGCAGAAGGACCAGTGCTGATACCTCGGAAAAGCTCAGATCAGTCCCCAGCATAGTCGGTCGCCATCTCGGCATCTGGGCGCACATAGACTTCCTCTGCCCCTGGCCGTTCCCACCTCGCGCCTTACCTGTCACGACGCTTCCCGCCCATACGTCACCACCCACGGGGTCTCCTTCAGCTTCACCAGTCCTGCTCGACGAACGATTCCCAAATGCATCCCCTGCGCCTGCTTGAGATCGGGGAGACGCACCTTCCGCCCACCCGCATCCAGGACTCCAGACGCGCTTGCGATCCCCCTCAGGCTCTCGTCCACATCCCACGTGAAGTACGTCCAACCCTCGACGTCGTGCTTGCTTGCCATCGCCCCGTCGGCTTGCCACTGGTAGTAGGTCGTCTCGCCGTTCTTCGTCAGCCTCGTAGTGCCCTACTGCCCCGCTGGCGAGGGAGCGGCGTCGCCTTGCGGCCCCTCGGCCGGACCCGTATCAACCTGAGGCTTCGCCAGCGA
>JBDKVB010000172.1 GCA_039679385.1 Armatimonadia bacterium
CTGCCAGCCGATGTTCTGGACATGCGCGGCATAGAAGTATGTCCCCGATGCCGCGGTGGCGGGCGCAGCGATCGCTGCAGCCGGGAGCAGGAGCGCAACCGCAACCAGCGCGGCGAGCCCCCTCTTAGTGTTGTGCATCATTTCTCCTCTCCATAGACCCATTCCAGGGTCGGCTTGTGTTTCAGTGTCCTGGTCAGGAACCAGATGATGTGCTTGGTGGCCGAGATCACGTCGTTCGCGTCCAGCTGCCCGACATCGGTACCAGTCAACCACAGACCGAGGCGCTGTAGCAACTCGTCCGAGAGTTTCCTGTTCTTGTCGGGGTCGTTGTCGGGGCTCCGGCGCAGCACCTGGCTGGTGGCAGGCTGCCAGTGGCCCCGAGGGTACGGCGGCATGATGCCCCGGCCGACGAGCAGGCCCTCCTGCGCGAGGGGGTACGTGGACTCCAGCGTGTGCGTCCCCCCGTCGATCGGCCGCGGGATGAACTTCTCCGAGCCGATGATGTGGTCCTCCAGTCGATCGCTTGCGGTACGCATGACCGTCGGGTGGATGGGGTGCTTGGCGAGCCAGTCGATCAGGCCCTGCTGCCCGCCTGGCACCTGGTGGATCTCACGCGGCTCGTAGTGGTGGTTCTCACCGAACCAGCCCGTGACGATGCCGGTGCTCACGCCCGGGTCGAACCAGGTGATATACATGCCGCCTCCCTTCGATGATTCTCGCGGTCGATGGCGTTCTGTGAGTACGTTCCCCAGTACAGGTTCCCGGGCGTATTGTTCAAGGCGTTCCCGTCGGAGTGTAGCGCCAGCAGTCCGGGAGCTTCGCCGGGCACGAAGGCTTGCGCGACCAGGCGGTGTACGTTGAGCGTATGGCCACGACCATTCTTGTGTAGCCGAACCTGGAGGCGCTTTGTCTTGCGATTGATCTGCGCCTTGAACGGTCGCCCCCTTCGGTGCCAGCCACGAGAATCGACCCGATCAAGACTGCGAACGTTTCCGATATCAGACACCTCGTAGATGCCCTCGTAGCCCGGGACCGGAAGCCAGGCTTCGGTCACCGCTGGCTCCGGTTGAAGCGGTAGAGCGAGACCCAACCGATGACGATCGAGGCCAGCCCGGCGATGGTCCAGGCGATGATGGCGGCGGCCCCGATGACCACGGCCATTCCGATGACGATCATGATCCCTCCTCAACGTTAGTGCCCTCAAAGTTGATATAGGCCAGCAGGTCGCCAACCTTATCCAGCTTGCGCCAGGGTCCCAGCGTATCGCGGTACAGTGCCGAGCGCAAGGACCCGTCCTGGTACCAGACCTGCAGCTGGCGCCCACTCGGGTGCGCAGCGTCGGTGAAGAGGTTCGTCAGCGTCTTGTCCGGGCGGGTCTCTCCGGCCCGCTCCCCGGTCTTGTAGACCGTCCCGGCCAGGAAGACCTTGGTGACCTGCGAGGCGCTCCACCAGCCGCACAGCGCCAGCCAGGCCAGGTTCTTGGTGGTGGAGGGATTCAGATCCTCCACGGTGGCGGGGCGGGACGGCTCGATGATCTCCAGGGGCTCG
>JBDKVB010000173.1 GCA_039679385.1 Armatimonadia bacterium
CCAAGATCGTCAAGACGATCGACGAGATCGCCTTCCAGACAAACCTCCTGGCTCTCAACGCAGCCGTCGAAGCCGCTCGCGCCGGAGACGCAGGCAAGGGCTTCGCCGTTGTCGCCGAGGAGGTGCGCAACCTCGCGATGCGCAGTGCCGAGGCGGCCAAGAACACCGCGAACCTCATCGAGGAGTCCGTCGCGCATGCCGAGAGCGGCGTTGCGATGAACCGCGAGGTCTTCAGCCAGCTCCAGGAGATCAACGAGCAGATCCGCAAGGTCGGCGAGGTCATGGCCGAGATCACTGCGGCCTCCGAGCAGCAGAGCCAGGGCGTGGAGCAGATCAACGTGGCTGTCGAGCAGATGGATCAGGTCACCCAGCAGAACGCTGCCAACTCGGAGGAGTCAGCGAGCGCCGCCGAGGAGCTCTCGAGTCAGGCGGAAGAGCTGCGCAGCATGGTCGGCCGCTTCCAGATGACGGACAGCCAGGGCGGTGCCGCCAGGCCGCAGGCACGTCCTGCCGCTGCCGCACCCGCAAGCAGCAGAAAGACCGAGCCTGGTGCGGCCTCCCGCACGCGCCCGGCCCCCGCGAGGTCTGGACGCGAAGCCACAGCACAGATCCCGTTGCCCGACGACGCCGCCGGTCGACGCGACGGACTGACGCTGCAGGACTTCTAGAGCCTCTCAGGCATGGGGCTCGGAAGGGTACCGGGTCCCATGCCGATACAGCAAACCCGAACGGGTGAGAAGGCCGCACCAGTCTGAGCGCAAGGATGTAGACTCCCTGTGACCATAGTGCAGTCACCCAAAGGACTAACCCGGGAGCAGTTCGGTGCCATCTGCCGCCTCACTCACGAGGTCTGCGGCATCAATCTGCATGAGGGCAAGGAGAGACTCGTCGAGGCTCGACTGGCACGGCGTCTTCGCGCTCTGGAGCTCGTCGACGTTGACCAGTACCTGGACTACCTGCGCGGCCCCTCCGGAGACACCGAGATCCTCCATATGGTCGATGCCCTCACGACCAACAAGACCAGCTTCTTCCGCGAGCCGCAGCACTTCGATTTCCTGGCTGAGAGGGTGATCCCCGAAGCGACTGCTCGCGGCTCGCAGTTACGCCTCTGGAGCGCCGGCTGCTCCTCCGGAGAGGAACCCTTCACCATCGCCATGGTGGCGCTGGAGACTCTCGGAACCAACCGGGCAGCCTCCGTGCGCATCCTGGCAACGGACATCTCCGCCGAGATGCTCGACAAGGCCTCTGAGGGCGTCTACACCGAGGCCGCACTCGCCGAGGTGCCGCGCCCGCTCCTGACCCGCTACTTCGAGCCGATCAAGGGTTCGGCGCCCCGCTCCTGGCGGGTTGGTTCGCTCTTGCGCCGGACGGTGACCTTCGCCCAGCTCAACCTCATGGAGAAGTGGCCGATGAGGGGACCCTTCGACGCGATCTTCTGTCGCAACGTCATGATCTACTTCGACCGCGAGACGCGAGATCACCTGGTCGAACGCTTCCGTCGGTTGCTGCACCCGGAGGGTTACCTGCTCGTAGGCCATTCGGAGAGCCTTACGGGAGCCGAGACCGGCCTGAGCTACGTCCAGCCCGCGGTCTATGCGCGATGAGACCGACCGCCGCAGAGGTGCGCAAGTGAAACACATCGTCGGCGTGGCAGATATGTGTGTGTCCTCAACCTCCGGGGATGTCATCGTCACCTATGCCCTGGGTAGTTGCCTCGGCCTGACGGTCCACGACCCTGTGGCGGGTGTCGGTGGGATGCTGCATGTCATGCTCCCGCTCTCGACAATCGACGCGGACCGCGCCCGCGAAAACCCCTGCATGTTCGTCGATACAGGAGTTCCACGCCTGTTCCTCGAGTGCTACAAGGCCGGCGCCGAGAAGCGTCGACTCCGGGTGAAGGTCGCAGGCGGAGCCTGGGTCCACCAGGGCGATGAGAGCGGAGACTTCTTCCAGATCGGCAAGCGCAATGTGCTCGTGCTGCGCAAGCTGCTGTGGCGTAATGGAGTGCTTCTGGAGGCGGAAGACGTGGAGGGAACGTGCTCACGGACGATGTCGCTGGAGATCGGCTCCGGCCAGGTGCTGATACGGTCGGAGGGGCAGCAGCGGGACCTGTAAGGGTCGCATCAAGCGGTCTGCGTACTCGCAGGTTCAGTCTCGGCTGGCCCTGCGTCCCCGGGTGAGGCGATAGGCACGATGCAACTGAATGTGATGATCGTCGACGACAGCATGGTGATGCGCAGCATGATCCGGCGCACCTTGCAGCTCAGTGGGCTGCCACTGGGCGACCTTCACGAGGCGGCTAACGGGGCCGAGGGGCTCGAGACGCTCGAAAACCACCCCATCGACCTGATCCTTGCCGACCTGAATATGCCGGTTATGGACGGCGAGACCATGATCGAGCACATCCGCGCCGATGCCGCCTTCTCGCACCTGCCGATCCTCATCGTATCCACCGAAGGCAGCTTCCGGCGCATCAGTCTTCTTCGCAGCAAGGGTGCCGAGTTCGTGCACAAGCCCTTCACGCCCGAGGCGATCCGCGAGGCCGTCTCGGACCTCACAGGAGTCGACTATGACCAACTCACTGGACCTGAGGCTGTATCGGGCAGCGGCCCAGACTTTTGAGGAGCTCGCCTTCCTCTTTGCCTATCCCCAGCAGGCGGAGGCTCAGAGCGCTGCGCCCACCGACGTCATAGCAAGCGCTTCCTTCCGCGGCCCGCTGCAGGGCCGTGTTACAGTGGCCTGCCCGCGCTCGATGCTGCCGGCGATCGCCCGCAACATGCTCGGAGAGGCAGAGGACCCGCCAGAGCTGCAGCAACTCGATGCCCTCAGCGAGATGGCCAACGTCGTGTGTGGCAATCTGCTGCCGACGCTTGCCCCTGAGGGGTCGGTCTTCCACATGGAGGCCCCGCAGGTCTTCGAGGGCGACCTCCTCCGCGCCGAGGACACCCCGGCCGCTCGCACCCGCCTAGAGTTCGACGAGGGCTGGGCAGAAGTGGGGTTGCACTTGCAGGACACCCGTACCGCCGACGGAGGGTGCCGATGATCAGGGTTCTGGTGGTCGATGACTCCGCTATCGTGCGGCGGGTCCTCAGCGAGCAACTGAACGCCCTCGACGACGTAGAGGTCGTCGGGACAGCCGTGGATCCCTACGTGGCCCGCGACCGGATCATGCAGCTCAAGCCTGATGTGATGACCCTTGACGTTGAGATGCCACGCCTGGACGGCCTGTCCTTTCTGGCGACGCTGATGCGACACCACCCGATCCCGGTCGTGATCGTCAGCTCGCTGACGCCGCGCAACAGCGACACGGCCTTACGTGCCCTGGCGCTGGGGGCGGTGGAGGTCGTGCCTAAGCCTGGGTCCTCCTACTCAGTGCCCGACGTCGGTCGCGAGTTGGCTCGGGCGGTTCGGGTCGCGGCTCGAGCCAAGCTGCGTCCACAAGCAGAAACGGAAGCAGGCCCAGAGCTCCTCCCGAGCACGGGCCTGCTCACTACCCACAAGGTCATCGCCATAGGCGCATCAACTGGTGGGACTACAGCCATCGAGGACGTGCTGAGGCGGCTTCCTCGCACAACCCCGGGCATCGTCATCGTCCAGCACATGCCCGAGTACTTCACAGGCCCCTTCGCAAAGCGTCTCAACCAGTTCTGCGAGATGGAGATCCGCGAAGGCGAAGACGGCGACCCGGTTGTTCCCGGGGTGGCAATCGTCGCCCGCGGAGCCCGGCACATGGTTCTGCAGCGCAGCGGGGCCAAGTACGTCGTGCGCATCAAGGACGGCCCGCCGGTGCATCACCAGAAGCCGGCCGTCGATCCGCTCTTCGAGTCCGTGGCCCAGGCCTGTGGCCCCAACGCTGTCGGAGCGCTTCTCACCGGCATGGGAGCCGACGGTGCACGAGGTCTACTGAGTATGCGCGAGGCCGGAGCGCAGACGATTGCCCAGGATGAGGCTACCTGTGTCGTCTTCGGGATGCCCAGGGAAGCGATCAAGCTCGGGGCGGCCCAGGAGGTCGTGCCACTGCCCAATATTGCCCAGCGCATCCTGACCTCTCTGGGCAGCGAGGCCGGCAAGCCCGCAGCAAAACACTGAACTCCCAGCGCCCCTCAGGGCTGCTTCTTCAGCTCCGCGATGCGGTCCCGAGCCTGCTGGATCACCGCTGCGTAGCTGCCCGGGGCGTTGTCCACGAAGCCCTGGTAGGCCTCGATGGCCTCCGGAAAGCGCTTGAGTTCCTCGCACACGAGGGCCTTGTTGTAGTACGCCTCTGCGAAGCTGGGCTTAAGCTGCAGAGCGCGATCATAGTCGACGAGAGCCGCCGGGTACTGCTTGAGGCCCTGGTGCGCAGCCCCGCGAGCATTGTAGTAGCGGGCGTCGTTGGCCTTCAGTGCCAGGGCGCGGTTGAAGTCCGCGAGAGCCTGCTCGTTGTGGCCATCGGCACTGTAGGCGCTTCCGCGGCCGTAGAGGGCCTCCGCATGGGACGGGTTCAGCAGCAGCGCCTTGTCGAAGTCCTTGATTGCTCCCGCGTAGTCTTGCTTCCCCTCTGAACGAGCGATGCCGCGATCTGCGTACAGGTCTGGGGCCGACGGGTACAGCTCGATCGCCTTGTCATAGTCGGCGATGGCGCGGTCGAAGTCCTGGGCGCTCTCAACATACGCCAGGCCCCGGTGATGGTAGGCCTGGTAGTTCGACGGGTCGCGGCTGATCGCCTCGGTGAAGTCGGCGATGGCGCCGGTGAGGTTCTGCGTCGCCATACGGGCATTGCCGCGACAGTGGTACGCGTAGGCAAGTCCGGGGTTGAGTGCGAGGGCACGGTCGTAGTCGGCCAGCGCTTCACCATAGCTGCCCAGCGCATAGTGAGTGTTGCCGCGGCTGACAAGCGTCCAGGCACTGTCCGGCTGCAACTGGATCGCACGATCGTAGTCAGCCAGGCACCCCTGGTACTCGCCGCGGGCATACCGGGCAGTGGCTCTCGCTGTATAGGTCGTCGGGTCCTTCGGGTCAGCAGTGATCGAGGCGTCGTAGTCCGCGATGGCGCGCATGTAGTCGGCCTTCGCGTAGTAGGCGTTCCCCCGGTTGCGCAGAACTCGCGGTGACTTCGGGTCGATCGCAAGGGCCCTCGTGTAGTCGATCAGGGCGGCGTCCATCTTGCCCTGCCGGTAGTACAAGTCACCACGGCGTGCCACAGCCCCCGACTTGGGGTCAAGCTCGATCGCCCGGTTGTAGTCGGCCAGGGCTTGCGGGAGCTGGTTCATCGCGGCATACACGTTCCCGCGTGCCAGGTAGATGGCCGCCAGGGACGGGTCCAGCCCTGCTGCCCTGTCGAGGTCGCCCATGGCCTTCTCATAGTCCCCTGCATCGTAGAAGGCGACCGCTCGATTGGTGTATTCCTGGGCCGTCTGGGGAGCCTGCTGGGTCTGGGCAAAGCCTGGACCCAGACACAGGGCCAGGCCTGCCGCAACCAGGATCGAGCACAAAGCCTTCGTCTTCAGCATCAACTATCACCTGCACAGTAGTGAACCGGGTCCTGCCCGTTTCTCCCCCGCCTCCGCAGAGACCTGCGGGCTGAAGGTAACGGCTGTCCCTCGGGCGAAGGACACCCCAGCCGTCTACTGCCCGGGTATCCCACGAAGGGTTAGGTGGTCAAGATGCTCTCTCGAGCCGTCCTCGCCACACTTCTCCTGCTGTCGATTGGAGGTGCTGCGATGGCCGCCGACGCGCAGTCCATGGCGCTGTATGTCTCCCCCACGGGTAACGACGCCTGGTCCGGCAGGTACCCAACGCCTCGCGATGGAGACGGGCCACTGGCGACCCTCACCGGTGCCCGTGACGCCCTTCGCCGCCTCAAGGCAGCCTCAGCCTTCCCGGTAGGCGGCATCAGCGTCGCAGTCCAGCCCGGTACCTACGAGCTATCGTCCCCTCTGGAGCTCACCGATGCCGACTCGGGCCTTGCGCAGGGCGACGTCATCTACCGCGCCTGGCCGGAGCGCCAGGTTCACCTCGTCGGCGGGAAGGTCGTCCGCAACTGGACGCCGGTTACCGATCCGACTGTGCTTTCAAGACTCGACCCATCGGCACGCGGCAAGGTCATGCAGGCCGACCTGCGGGCTGCCGGCGTCACCGACCTCGGTGAAGTCGTCTCCGAGGGCAGGCGACTTGAGTTCTTCTTCAAGGACGAGCCCATGACCCTCTCCCGCTGGCCGAACGAGGGCTTCGTCAAGATCGTCGACGTGCTCAACCTGAACCCGGTGGATGTGCGAGGCACCAAGGGCGACCGCGGCGGCAAGTTCGTCTACGACGGCGACCGCCCCAAGCGCTGGACCACAGAGAGCGACCCCTGGCTGCACGGCTACTGGTTCTGGGACTGGGCGGACCAGCGCATGAAGGTCGAGTCCATCGACACCGACAAGCGCATCATCTCTCTTGCGCCGCCGCAGCACAGCTACGGGTACCGCAAGGGCCAGTGGTACTACGCCCTGAATCTGCTGTGCGAACTGGACAGCCCGGGCGAGTGGTACCTCGATCGCCAGACCGGGATACTCTACTTCTGGCCACCTTCACCGATCACCGACGGCTCCGCCGTGGTCTCAGTGCTCGGCGACATGGTCAAGCTGAGCAACGCCTCCAACGTGATCTTCGAGGGCTTCACCTTCGAGGGCTCACGCGGGTCTGGAATCGTGATGAGCGGCGGCGAGCACAACCAGGTGCTCGGCTGCACCTTCCGCAACCTCGGCTCCTGGGCTGTGAAGGTCTCCGGCGGCGCTGCCAACTCGGTGATCGGCTGCGACGTCTACAACGTCGGTAACGGCGGCATCTCCCTCAGCGGGGGCGACCGCAACACCATCACTCCGGCAGGGCATCTGGCTGAGAACAACCACATCCACCACTACGGCCGCTGGAACCGCATGTACCAACCGGCCATCTCCCTGTCCGGCGTCGGGAATCGCGCTGCTCACAACCTGATCCACAACGCTCCACACGAGGCGATCGCCTTTAGCGGCAATGAGCACGTGATCGAGTACAACGAGATCCATAGTGTGTGCTACGAGTCCAATGATGCCGGCGCCATCTACGCGGGCCGCAACTGGACCATGCGCGGGACGACCATCCGCTACAACTACCTGCACGACATCAGCGGCTTCGAGGGACGAGGCTGCGTCGGCGTGTACCTTGATGACATGTACTGCGGCACCGCCATCAACAACAACCTGTTCTATCGCGTGACCCGGGCTGCCTTCATCGGCGGCGGACGGGACAACTCCATCGAGAACAACGTCTTCGTGGACTGCCGTCCGGCGGTGCATGTTGATGCTCGGGCCATGGGCTGGGCCAAACCCGGGGCCGAGAGCTGGGTCAAGGAATCCAGCGAGAAGGGCACGCACCTGGGTCTGCCCTACCTCAAGCCGCCCTACAGCGAGCGGTACCCGCAGTTGCTGAACATCGTCTCCACCGACCCCTTCGCGCCCATGGGGAACCGCATCGACCGCAACATATGTGTGGGTGGTCGTTGGGACGAGATCGAGGGTAAGGGGCGGCCCTTCCTCACAATCGGGGACAACCTCCTCGACCAGGATCCGCTCTTTGTGGACGCCGAGCACCTCAACTTCCAGCTCAAGCCGCAGTCCCCGGCGTACCAGATCGGCTTCGAGCGTCTGCCCATCGAGAAGATGGGACTGTACAAGGACCCGCGACGGGCTTCCTGGCCGGTCACCCACAGCGTTCGACCTGCCCAGATTCCGCCGGCACCGGCTCCGCGGGCCGCACGCACCAACCCCGTGGTCTTTCGCGTTCCTGCTCGAACTCAGGCAGTGAAGGTGGATGGGACGCTGAACGCCGAGGAGTGGTTCGGCCTGGACACCACTCGTGGGATCACGGTGGAGCAGGGCATCAACGGCGAGAAGCTCGCCCGCAAGAGTCAGGCATGGCTGGCCTATGATGCGCAATACCTGTACCTTGCGATTGACAACGCTGTGGACCCGCTCCAGGCTCTTCGTCCCGGTGATACCTGGGGCCAGGACGATGCGGTCGAGGTCTCGCTCCAGAACTCCGCAGCCGGCAAGACCGCACCGATCCTCGTGCTCCGAGGCTTCCCTTCCGGTCACTTCGTGGGTTCGGACGAACCCGGGACACCGAAGGCCGTCGTCGATACGGCTGCACAGGGCGTGCTCTATGCTGCCCGTGCGGTCAACGCTGCCCGCTGGACTGCGGAGTGGCGGATTCCCTGGGCATCCCTCGGGATCGACCCGTCAACCCAGACACGCTTCGCCTTCAACCTCTGTGTGCGTAAGTCGGCTGAGCCCCTGTGGGTCGAGTGGCAGGGAACCGGCACCTACACCTGGGAAGTGAGCCAGGCTGGCGTGATCGAACTGGTCAGATAGCCTTCGTGTAGAGGGCCCCGGACACAGCCGTGCCGGGGCCCTCTTTCCCTGTGCGACCAAGCGTCTCATACCGACCTCAGACCTCCACCGAGTACACGGTCCCGTCCTCCACCTCCAGCCGCAGCGCGAGGGTGTCGTAGCGGAACTCCTCGCCCGTCTTGCCACCTTCCCAGGTCAGCACGTGACACGAGCTGTCACCGTGAACCGGCACGGCACTGTTGAGCTCATACCCCGGTAGTGGACGCCCAAAGGGATCACGCAGCTCAGCCCGCAGCACTCCTCGCACCTCGGCGTTCACAACGAAGTGCTCGCCGACGTGATTGAAGGGCTTCAGCAGCAGACGGCCTATCATGCGCTCCGTGCTCTTCAGTCCTGCGAACCGCCCCTTCGGGACCTGTGCCGTCATGATCTCGCTGTGGGCCGCTGCGACGCCTTCCGGCAGCTTCCCGTTGTGCATCGAGTTCACGCCCTGGTACAGGACGATCCAGTTGTCCCCGCCGTCGATCAGGCGGTTTGTGGCGTAGGCCCCCATGCAGTCAGGCTCCGGTACCGGACCCCTTGGTATCCACCCGCCGCGCAAGGGGCGGAGCCAGTGATGGGTGTCGCGGCTGAAGCACAGCTCGATGTCCATTGTCTGCTCCCAGCAGCGGTAGTGGCCCAGGAACCCCAGATTCCACTCACCCTCCGGCTGGACGGCCAGGTAGTAGAACTGCTGGTGGAGCGGGTCGTTCTCATCAGCGAGGATCAGCATCTCGGGATCCGACCACTCGATCCCGTCGCGGCTTTCGCGCCGGTGGATGGTTCGCAGAACCCGGGGTGCGTTGTCATGGGGTGTCATGCGTCGGGTCTCGGCGTCGATCGGCAGCAGCCACACCGAGTACATCTCCAGCATCCGGGTGCGCTCGTTGTAGTACACATAGGTCGCATCGTTGCTGCGCAGTCTCTTCGCTGCCCACCAGTCCATGGTTCTCTCGGCGGCGAATCGGTTCTTCGGGTCGGCGGCCGTCAGCCCGGCGACGAGTGCATTCTGCCCGAGCTCCAGGTCCGCCGGGTGCATGATGTGGGGCATCTTGAGGTCGATGATCCGCCAGCGGATCCCGTCCTCGCTCTCGGCCACGAGGTAGCGCATCCGGCCGATGTGGTGGCCGTGCCACCAGAACCACATCAGCCAGCGCCCATCGGGGCACTGAACCACCTGCGGCTGCACGATGCTCTCACCGGCCGGCATCCCCTCCGGCCAGATCCAGTTGGTCTCGAGGCCCTCGTGCTGCACCTGTCCCAGGTCGGGCTTCTCCCAGCGCAGGCCGTCCCGGGACTCGGCCAGAGCCAGGTTGTACGAACGGGGCTCGGCTCTCCGCGTGGCCGAGTAGTACAGCCGGTACGTGCCGTCCGGCATCGGCACGACACTCCCGGCGAAGCACAGGGCCCGCTCCAGATCGCTGGGACGCAGATCCATGTCGGCGACCCCACACTTCTCCACCGGTCCAGGGGTCAAGTGTAGGTTCCAGCGTGCGGCAACGTCGCGGTCATCGAAGAAGTAGAGCCTGCGAGACATCCTGACACCTCACTGCGTGGATTGTGTGAAGCGACCAGCCACTCGCCCTATACTACACTTTTCCCGACGCCCCTGGGCCCCCGAAAAAGGTCACCCTCAGAGGGTTGACGGGTGCCGATTCGTCTGCTATACTCGCACCCGTTCTGTGGGGCAGTGGCGCAGGGGGAGCGCGTCTCCTTGGCATGGAGAAGGTCGGGGGTTCGAATCCCCCCTGCTCCACCACATGAGTCTTTCAAAAGGTTAGCGCAGGCATCTCCCAGCTTGCGCTACTTTTGTATGTGCTGAAGGTTTGCTGGTAACATGAAGGTAATTCCCCGGGCATGTCGAATAGTCCTCGCGCTATGCTGGATGCCGGCACTCGCAGTCCCCGTGTGGGCAGCGCCGGCAAAGGACGCTTCTGCCGACGCGCGAGACGATGTGGTCGTCGTGGTCTTCTCCGACGCCGGTGGCCACCGGGGCACGGTGACCCTCTCGTACCCTGAGGGCGTCTCGCAGTCGCAGGTGCAGCAGGATCTGGTCGCGATGCAGACCGTTTCGGACTGGCGCTTCTCCCCTGCCGGCGTGAAGAGCGGGGCGCAGGAGAGCCAGGCAACGGCCGTCATGCGGCCCGCCGCCCATATCGGAGCCTACGGAGAGCCGGTCTGGCCTGCAGTCTGGGCTCTGCGTCGCTTCAACCGCGTCACCGTGGTGGTCATGGGAAGCAACTACCAGGGGCGGACCGGCAACCTGGAGAACAAGTATGTGCGGCTGGTGCGGAGTGGCGGCGGGATGCTGTGGTCGTACGACGCAACGGTCCTGGACCGCACCTTCGCAACCATGGCCGACCTTTGCACCGCGAGACCGGAGGCCACCACTCCTGAACCGGCAGCGCCGACCGCACCGCAGCCCAGACGGAACCTGTGGCCGCTGGCGCTGATAGCGCTCGCCGTCGGTGGTGTGGCCTACTTTGTGACAGCGCGTGCCGGCCGTGGCAAGGGTATTACCCAGTCCGAAGCGAAGCACCGGGCGACTCTGCGGTCACGTCGGGCACGGAATATGCGTTAACAAATGAGGGTACCTAACCCCACCGGGGTGGGTGCTGCGGTGGAAGAGCGGAGACGAGAGGGCGGTCCAGCCCTTGACGGGAGTCTGGGGCCTTGCCCCGAGGACTTCCCAACCCAGGCCAAGCAACTGTGCCCTAGCAGGTGTGAGTAAGGAGGCCCTTGCGTTGAGTGAATGGAAGCTCGAGATGTGGCAGGACGTGATCCGGGCGGCTGCGGCGGTCAAGGCTTCGGACGTCTTCTGGAAGCCCGGCACCCCTCCCCACGCGAAGATGAAAGGCGTCGTTGAGATGGCGCCCGAGGGCGACAGTGGCCCCTGGCCCGTGATGAGGCAGGAGGACACTGAGGCTATCGCCCGCAGCCTCATGAGTGATCGCGCCTGGGAGCGTTTCCTCGAGTTCCCCGAGAAGGACATAGGTCTCAGCATCGAGGGCGTCTGCCGCCTTCGTATCAACATCTACCGCGAGCGGGGCAACGTCTGCGGGGTCATGCGTATCATCCCCCTGGACATCCTCACGATTGACGATCTGGACATGCCGCCGGTCCTCAAAGACATCTCCATGAGCCCGCAGGGGCTTGTCCTCGTTACCGGGCCCACCGGCTGCGGGAAGTCCACCACCCTGGCGGCGATGATCGACCACGTCAACCGCAACCGCAAGGCCAACATCATCACCGTCGAAGACCCAATCGAGTACGTTCACAGGGACCGGAACTCGATTGTCAGCCAGCGCGAGGTCGGCATCGACACCGAGGACTTCCAGCCTGCCCTGAAGTACGCCATGCGCCAGGCTCCCGACGTGATCCTCATCGGCGAGATGCGCGACACGATCACCATGAGCGTCGCCATGCAGGCAGCCGAAACCGGCCACCTGGTCTTCTCAACAGTTCACACCACGAGTGCTGCCGAGACCCTCGAGCGTATCGTCAACATGTTCCCGCCCCACGAGAAGCAGCAGATCTGCATGCGCTTGAGCCGCACACTGCGCGCCGTCATCTCCCAGTCACTGGTTGCCCGCAAGGAGAGCCAGGGACGGGTAGCTGCCATGGAGATCATGGTGGTCACGCCGACGATCCAGAAGTTCATCGAAGATGGCAAGCCTTCCGAAATGTACGAGGCCATTGTGGAAGGCGGCCACTGGGGTATGATGACCAAGAACCAGTCGCTGTTGTATCTGTACCGCGACGGGTTCATCAGCGCCGACCAGGCCCTGTTCTGGGCCGGCAACCGCACCGAGATGCGCCAGATGATCCGGCGCCTCGATGGGGAACGCTCCGATGCCGCCAGGAAGGCTGCCGAGGCTGCTGAGGCCGAGGAGCGGCTGCGACGGACACGGCAACGGGCTGCGCAGCAGCAGGCCGCTGCCCAGGCCGCCCAGGCCGCTCAGGAAGCCCAGGGCAACGGTTCCGCTCCTCCTCCGCCCCCCGCGGGCGAGAACGGGTAGCAGACCTGTTGTGACCTGGCGCACGGGCTTCAGAGACATGCGCCGAGCCCGCAGCGCGGACGACACAGTGCCTGGTCGACCAAGCTAACAGTGGCGCCCAATCAGGAGGTAGCTAAGATGGCGAGTTTTGCCTTGCCGGACCTGCTGAGGCTCATGCCGGACATGAATGCGTCCGACCTCCATATCCGCGCTGAGGAGCCTCCGGTCATGCGCGTGAATGGCAAGCTTGGACGGCTCACGGACTTCCCGGTCATGACCGCTGACGACACCCGTGAGCTCATGACGGCGATCATGACGCCAAGCCAGGAAGAGCGCTTCGAAGAGACGCGGGTCCTTGACATGGCCTACGAGATGGAGGGCGTCGCCCGCTTCCGGGTCAACGTCTTCCACCAGCAGCACGCCGTCGGCGCCGTCATGCGAATGATCCCCATCAAGATCAAGAGCGTCGAAGAGCTCGGCCTGCCGCCCATCCTCAAGGAGTTCGCCATGCTCCCCCGTGGTCTCGTTCTCGTTACCGGGCCGACCGGTTCCGGCAAATCGACCACGCTGGCTGCCATGATCCACCATATCAACGCCACTCGAGCGGCTCACATCATCACCATTGAGGACCCGATCGAGTTCGTGCACGAAGACGTCAAGTGCGTTATTGAGCAGCGCGAGGTCGGCCAGGATACCCACACCTTCAATGACGCCCTGCGCCACGTTATGCGCCAGACGCCTGATGTCATCCTCGTCGGCGAAATGCGTGACCTTGAGACGATCCAGCTTGCGATCACTGCAGCTGAAACCGGCCACCTTGTTTTCGGAACCCTGCACACTACCGACGCGATGCAGACTGTCGACCGCGCCGTCGACGTCTTCCCACCGGCGCAGCAGCAGCAGATCCGCATGCAGTTGTCGGTTACCCTTGCAGCCGTAGTCTGCCAGGCCCTCCTGCCTATCAAGGACCGTGCCGGGCGCGTACCTTCCTTCGAGATCATGAAGGGCTCTCCAGCCATCCGCGCCGTCATCCGCGAGGGCAAGACCCACATGCTCTACAACCTGATCCAGTCCGGCGCCGAAGAGGGTATGATCGTTCTGGACCAGTACCTCGCAGAGATGGTGCGTCGCGAGGAGATCGCCTACGAGGCAGCGCTGTCCAAGTCTTCCTATCCCGGGGAATTCGCCAAGCGCTGCGGCGAGTTCGCCGTCCTGCCCGAGGATGAAGAGGCACCACTAGTCCTTGGCCATGCAGACGCGCCTCCACAGGAAGCGCCTGGCGGCTATGTCCATGGTCAGGCCCAGAGCGGCCAGCAGTAGCCCCGCAGGGCAAGGAGCGAGGTCGGCGCGTCGCCGACTATCCGTTGCGTACTAAGGGGGATCCCCCATGGCGAAGATGGACATCAACAAGCTCCTTGAGTTCGGCGTGAAGCAGGAGGCCTCGGACCTTATTCTCAAGGCCGGGCAGCCCCCGATCTTCCGCATCCACGGTGACCTCGTCCGGATGAAGACCGAGGTCGTGACCAACGCCGAAGCTCGCGAGACTGCCTTCCCGATCCTCAACAAAGGGCAGATCGAGAAGTTCGAGGAGGACCTCGAGCTCGACTGGGCCCACGAAATCCCCGGTCTGGCTCGCTTCCGCGGTAACATGATGATCCAGCGTGGGCGCCTGACGTGCACCTACCGGACCATTCCCATCACCATCAAGACGATGGCCGACCTGGGACTTCCGGAGATCTGCCGCAGACTCTCCGACTACCCGCGTGGCCTCGTCCTGGTCACCGGGCCCACGGGATCGGGCAAGACTACCACCCTGGCCGCGATGATCGACTACATCAATGAGTCGCGCCCAGAGCACATCCTCACCGTCGAAGACCCAATCGAGTATGTGCACCCATGCAAGAAAGCCCTCATCAACCAGCGTGAAGTCGGAGTGGACACGCCCGACTTCGCCGCTGCGCTTAAGTATGCTCTGCGACAGGACCCCGACGTCATCCTCATCGGGGAAATGCGCGACCTTGAGACTATCAGTCTTGCGATCACCGCAGCGGAAACCGGTCACTTGGTCTTCGGCACCCTGCACACCACCGACGCCGTCCAGACTGTCGACCGCGTCATTGACGTGTTCCCTCCCCACCAGCAGCAACAGGTGCGTATGCAGATGTCCGTTAACCTTGTCGGAGTGCTTTCGCAGGCTCTGGTGAAGACGCGTGACGGCCACGGACGTGTCGCCGCCTTCGAAAGCATGGAGGCCGTCCCGGCTGTCCGCAACCTCATCCGTGAGGGCAAGACCCACCAGATCGGTTCGCAGATTCAGACCGGCTCCAAGCGCGGGATGTACACCCTCGACCAGTCCCTTGCGACGCTCGTCAAGCGTGGTATCGCCGATGAGGACAGCGCCAGGTCCAAGTGCATGAGTATCGAGGAGTTCGACGAGTTGCTCGAGCAGGACATCGTCATGGAGGGTGCGACTACCGTCCAGGACGGCGGACCGCGCACGGCAACGGCCGAGGCTCGCGAGACGGCACACCGCCAGGAGTTCCAGCGGCGCCTGCAACAGCGTCGCGCAGGTGGCGGACACGGTGGACACGGTGGTGGCGCAGGCGCCGGCGGCGGAGCGGGAGATGGTGGCGGGCAGTAGTCTCCACCGCCCACCGCGGTGGCCACAATAGACAGCTCCGCGCGCGATACCGGCTCAGGGGGTATCGTCCAGGGTCAGGTCGTCAAGGAGCCTCGCCGCGCGCAGCAAGAAGACGGCAGCAGGCAGCGCAGGGGCTCGTGTCCTGGGAACTACTTGCTGCCGTTGCTGCTAGTTCAGACAGTATCCGCCGGCACACATTCTCTGTTCCGGGTAAGGGACACGATGAGGACCCAATCGCGGCCACACCCACCAAGGCACGAGGCAGCATCCATCGACGTTGGCGACCTCCTGACGCGGTACGGGGCTGTCCTGGTTAGGCTCGGCGGCCTCGGCTTCCTCGTCTGCGTCGGCTACTTCATCTACGCGATCTATGGGGGCGTCCTGCAGGGCGCGGACCCGCAACGGGCCCATTTCCTCATCAGTAGCTTTGGGAAGGGCCTGGTAGTCTCCTCCATCGTCCTCGCCCTTGGCATGGTCACCGTCACCATCGATGAGGTCGCCTATTCGGTGCTGGTTGGCCTCGGTGGCGTGGCGCTTATGCTCGGTGTCCCCTATCTCGTTGCCAGCAACCTGTCCTCGCAACTCACCGCTGAGTACCAGAACGTCACACGCACCCTGTCGAGCTCGGGCACCAATGCCGGCCTTGGAGTACTCGTCGTCGTCGCTCTGCGCATCCTCTACGAGCTGTACATACAGATCCTCGAGGCGCCCGAGCGACGTCGCGTCAAGCTCGAGAAGGAAACCACGGAGGGTGTCGTCAAGAAGGGCAGCAAGTCCTTCGTCGGTGGCAACATCACCAGTCGGTGCTGGCAGATGCCCTTCTGCCACGAGCGCATCAAGGAGATCTGCCCGGCCTTCAAGGCGCGCAAGACCTGCTGGCGCTACGGCATCGGCTGCAACTGCGACCCCAAGCTCATCGAGACCCTCATCCGCATGGGGGCACCGGGTAGCGGGAAGCAATCGAACGAGATGCGCGTGCGCCAGGGCGACTACATACGGTCCGACCTCCAGGCCGACGCCAAGCTGACGGACAGGCAGGACCGCACCATCGCCTGCTCCAAGTGCCCGATCTACAACGAACACCAGCGCCTCAAGTTCAAGTTCGTTAACCCGGTCATGATCCTCGGGACCGTCGTCGCCCTCGGGGCGCTGTACCAGCCCATCACGGGCGCCTGGGCCGCCGTCGCGGGGGGTATCGTGCGCGTCGCCCACAACATCACCCTGAGGTCCGAGTTCGATGCCGGTGAGTGGTTCAGCTACCTGCAGGACGACGTGATCCGGGTCTTCTTCTTCCTGATCGTCAGCCTCATCGTCCTGGCCTATGTGCTCAAGTTCACTGAGTGGCTGATCCTCCAGAAGAAGTGGTAGGCGCAGCTCCGCGCCACTGTCCGCGAACAGGCAACGAGGCACCACACTCTGTGGTGCCTCGTTCCGCGTCCCATGGTGGTCGGTCCCTTCCCGAAAGGAAGTGGCCTGCCTTCCCGCGAAAGGACGGTCACTCGCCTCTGAACTGAGCGGAGGGCCACCATGCACGCTCTGAGCAGCCTACTTCTGACCGTCTCCCTTGCCGTCGCCGCCGCAGCCGACGTGCCGACTCCCAGCTTCTACCTGCCGCTCGATGGGGATGCCGAAGCCCGGGTGGCGGTCGGGTCACCTACGCCGCAGACCCGCGGGGCAGCCGACGACATCCTCGCGTACCTGAGTCTGCAGCGTTCCCTCTATGGCCCCGGCAAGGTTGGTCTGGCTTACGACGCCAAGGACACGCCGCTGGTGTACCAGTGCGCCGGGAACTTCCGCGCCGAGGAGGGCAGCGCGAGCTTCTGGCTGAGCCCGCACTTTGAGGGCTCCGACCACGGGATCTACTGCACCTTCTTCGGCGCCGCCAACTGGGGGATGGTCTACAAGTATCTGGACCAGTCCACCGTCACCTTCGCCACGGCCCGCCCAGACAAGGACCTCTACTATGACTGCGGCTCCCACGACATCAGCTCCTGGAAGCCCGGCCAGTGGCACCATGTCGGCCTCACGTGGTCGCGCGCCGGCAACTTCCGGCGGCTCTACCTCGACGGCAAGCTCCAGGGCAGCGGCGCCTTCCCCTTCTCTCGCGAGGTCAAGGAAGGGCCGCTCTTCGTCGGAGCGGGCTGCACGCTCTACCCGACCCCGGTTGCGCACGCCCAGTTCGACGAGGTCGCACTGTGGGATCGGCCGCTAAGCGACGAGCAGATGGCCGAAGTCTACGATCGCGGTCGCCAGTCGCTTCCCCTGGTGGCTGCGGCAGAGCTTCCGGTTCGTCCTGCACCCTCCTCCGCAGGGGCCGTGCAGCCGGTTACTCCTCGTGCGGTCGAGCAGCCGCCTGCCCCGGTCAACAGCACGCCCTCACGTCGCTCTGTGTCGCTGGAGGGTTGGTGGGCGTTCCTTCCGGTCCAGGCACCCGTCTCGCAGCTCCCCACGCAGGGCTGGGGTCTCGCTCGCGTGCCCGGCTACTGGACGGCACCGGGTGAGGCACTGGATGCTGCGGGGAAGTCACTGGGGAACCGTTGGCTCGGCAGGCCCCTCACCGACTACCGCCTGGCCTACCACCAACGCACCTTCACCCCGCCGGCTGACTGGAAGGGCAAGCCGGTCTTCCTTGCCTTCGAGGGTGTCGACGGCCTGGCGCAGATACTGCTGAACGGTCAGCCTCTCGCCTGGCTCCTGGGATGGGAGTACGAGTCCTACAACGTGTCCGACCGCCTCAAGTGGGGCGAGACAAACACCCTCACCCTGGTCCTGCACACCCGGGGAGACAGCCCGAACGCGGGTATCTACGGCAGCGTAAGCCTGCAGGCCATGCCCGACAGCTTCACCGACCACCTCACCGTGCAGTCGGTGGTGGATAGCCGCCAGATCCGCTTCTCCTGTGACCTCTGGCACCGAGGTACCGCCGAACCGGCGAAGCTGCAGTTCACTGTTACTCCGCACAGGGGCGATGGCGGCGAGAAGCGCTTCCTTCAGGACCTCCGACTGGATCCCGTCGACCGCTCGCAGCCGGCCTTCTCCCAACAGTGTCGCCGCGTCGAGGCCACCTTCGACTGGCCCGAGGCGCATCTGTGGAACGTGGACGACCCTTACTTGTATGACGTCCGCGTGCAGCTCTTGCAGGGCGATAGGCTGGTGGACGAAGCACCACCGGTTCGCTTCGGCTACCGCGAGTTCACCCGGCGAGGCTCCGACTTCTACCTCAATGGCAAGCCGGTCCACCTGCGTGGGCACCAGATCGATCTGGCCTGGGCCTCACAGATGGGGCACGTCAAGGAACTCAAAGCGGCCGGCATGAACGCCTTCGAGCTTTCCGGACCGATCAGCCATAGCTGGTATGCCGGCACGAAGTACCAGCGCGACCTCTTCGAGCAGGTGCTGGACTACGCCGACGAGACCGGCCTCCTGGCGATCCCGATCCTGCCCGACGCCATGGTGCTGCGCGACCGCCTCTTCGACCCTGAGGTCTCGCCCCTTTACCGCCACCGCGTCGAGAACCACCTCCGCCAGTACGGCAACCACGCCTCCATCGGCTTGTGGTTCATGCACTTCAACCTGGCCGGCTACCAGTGGTACGTTGCGCCCAGCAAGATCGACGGCAGCCACAAGCCGGCCGACGCAGGCTTCCAGGCGAAGGAGCGTTTCGCGCTCGAGGCCGAGAGGATTGCCGAGAGCCTCGACCCACGTCCTCTGTACCACCATGCCTGCGGCAACTTCGGCGACATCTTCACAGCGAACGTCTACCTCGGGCCGAACCAGCCTCTGCAGGAGCGCGAGGAATGGCCGCTGCGCTGGGCCGAGAAGCGGCCCTTCCCGCTGGTCGCCTGCGAGCACTGCTGCTACCTGATCCCCTACTGGTTCCGTCCGCGGCAGTTCCCTCTGTCCGTCGTCTACGCGGGCGAGCCGATCTTCGACGAGATCTCGGCGCAGGTCCTCGGCCCACGTGCCTACCGCATGGTCACGCCTGAGCTCTTCGACCTGTACGATATCGGGCGCACTCCCCGGGGGACGAGGCTCCAGGACCTGATCCGCAACCATCCGGGCTACCAGGAGGTCAAGTCCCTGGTTGCCCGGCGCTCGCTGCGTTCCTGGCGCGCCTTCGGCATCTCCGGCATCATCTTCAACGCCATCAACTGGGACTTCAAGGACGCGCAGGGCAAGGACCTGCCCGTCATGAAGGCACTTGCGCGGTACTTCGGCGACACCGATCTGTTCATCGCCGGGCCGCCGGGGGACTGGCCCTCCAAGGACCACGCCTTCATGTCGGGAGAGACCGTCCGCAAGCAGTTCGTGCTGCTGAACGACCTCAACCACGACATCCCTGTGACGCTCAACTGGCGGCTTGCTGATGCTGCCGGGGCCGGCTCTCGCCAGGGCACTGTCACTGCGCTTGCCAGGGCCGGGGAGACCACCTTCTGCCCCATCGAGTTCGAGGCTCCCCGCGTGGCTGAGCGGACCGAGTACCGCCTGCGAGTGGAGCCCGCTGCTCAGCCTGCGACGCCCTTCCTTGCCGAGAGCATGACGCTGCAGGTCTTCCCGGAGCCACAGCCGCCCAGGCTGACCGGCCAGGTTGCCCTCTACGACGAATCCGGAAAGACCCGGGAGGCTCTGGCGCGTCTGGGGGTGACCGCCAGACCCCTCGACGAGTCCACAGACCTCAGTGGTGTCTCGCTGCTGGTGGTTGGACGCGAGTCCTGGAGCGACCGCTTCCTGACCCTCGCGCGGAAGGTCGGCGTCGAACAGGCCGTCCAGCGTGGCATGAACCTGCTGGTCCTTGAGCAGTCCGGTGGCAGTCCCTGCGGGCTGCCGCTGGAGGAGACCTCGACCCGCGACGCCTTTGTCACGGTTCCCGGCCATCCCTTCCTCAGCGGGCTGACGGAGCAGGACCTTGCCGACCTGCGGGGCGAATCCGACCTGATTGCTCCCTATCCTGACGCTCGCCCTGAGACCGAGCGGTCCTGGCCAGAGCGCTTCCACAAGTGGGGAAACCGCGGCGTCCTGGCCACCTTCGTCTACCCGCGACCGCACTACGCACCCTTTGTGCCGGTGCTCTCCTGCGGGTTCGACCTGGCCCAGTCACCGCTGCTGGAGGGGCGCTTTGGTGCCGGTCGCGTCACCCTGAGCCAGATTGACGTGACCGTTCGCGCCGGAGTGGATCCCGTCTCGACCAGACTGCTGTCCAACCTCCTGCAGTCCCTGAGCACTCGCGGGACCGTGCCGGACCGAAGCTGCTGGTACGTCGGCGAGTCGGCCCGCACGCTGCTCAAGTCCTTCGGGATCGCGGCGCAGCCTGGCACAGCGGCCTCGCGTGGAGTGGTCGTTCTCGGTACCGAGCCCTGTCCGCCCGAGGTGTTGGGAGGCCTTCAGCAGGCCTTGCGCGAAGGCACCCAGGTCGTGATGATGCCGGGGTCGCCGGCCGCTGCGTCCCTTGGGCCACAGGTCCATGTGGAGCGGGTCTTCGCAGCCCGCAGCACGGGCAGCTTGCCTCCCGGCCTTCAGGACGGCGACCTGTTCCTCAAGACCTGGGTGAGCCTGGACACCTGTCGCCCACAGACGGACTGGACGCCGCTGACTGAGCCGGGTATCCTTGCTGAGCGCAAGGTCGGAGCGGGACGTCTGCTCACCTGCAGCCTCGACCCTTCGCGCCTCGGGGCCACTCGCGAGCGCATCAAGGCCCTGCGGATCTGGAACCTGCTGCTGGCCGACCTCGGCGCTCACCGCACGGGCTTCGAGGGCTTCCTGAGCCCGCAGGTGCCGACCTGGGAGCCCAACACCTGGGAGACGATTCCGCCCTACATGAACTGGTAACCTGCGTCTGGAGCCCTCTTCCGCATCACTTAGGGGAGCCTGAGCCATGACCTCCAAAGAACGTGTCCTGACTGCCTGCCAACACCGTGAGCCAGACCGCGTGCCGATCCAGGTCTACCTCACGCCGGAGATCCACGCAGGGCTTGTCGCCCACTTCCGCGAGCGCAACCTGCTGGAGGCTCTGGGCGTGGACTTCCGACACGTCGGTGCGCCGTACCGGGGTCAGTGCAAGCCCGGGACCGGCATGCCCGGACGAGCCGACCGCTACGACGAATGGGGTGTAGGCTACTCGCGCATCGAGTATGCGACCGGCGCCTACTACGAGGCCTCCGAGTTGGCTCTCGGCGCCCTCCAGACGATGAAAGAGGTCGAGGCTTACCCCTGGCCCTCCCCGGACGACTACGACTACAGCAACCTGGAAGCCCACTGCGACGCTTTGCACGACTACGCAGTGTGCTTCGGCAGCGCAGGGATGCCGGATGTCCTTAATGGCGTATCACGAGGTCGAGGCATGGAGCAGGTGATGATCGATATCGTCACCGAGGATCCCGTGGGGATGGCGATCATCGACCACCGCGTCGACCACTACTACGAGGTCTGCCGCCGGGCACTGGAGGCTGGGAAGGGTAAGATCGACATCCTCTGCCTCGGTGAGGACTGCGGTAACCAGAACGGCAGGATGTTCTCGCCGGCGACCTTCGAGCGCATCTTCCTCCCGCGCCTGCGCAAGTTCTACGACCTTGCCCACGAGTACGGGGCGCTGGCGATGATGCACTCCTGCGGCGACACTCACGACATCATGCCCACTTTCATCGAGATGGGGCTCGATATCCTCGATGCCATGCAGCCCGAACCCGTCGGCATGAACCCGGAGCAGATCAAGCACCTCTACGGAGACAAGCTCACCTTCTGCGGGCTTGTCAGCACCCAGCAGACGCTGCCCCACGGGACGCCCGAGCAGGTCCGCGCTGAGGTCAGGCATCGGATCGCGGTCGTCGGCAAGGGTGGCGGGTACATCCTCAGCCCGGCTCACTGCATCCAGCCCGACACGCCGCTGGAGAACGTGCTGGCGCTCTACTCCGAGGCACTGAGCGTGGCAGAACTCTGATCTTCGCGAGAGTATACGTCAGGAGCACCGATGCGAGGTAAGGACCAGTCCCGGCTTTCCAAGGACCTTCCGGAGATCCGCAAACAGCTCTCCAGCCTGAGTCGTGACTCCGGCAAGCCGAAGCCGCAAGAGCCCAGGACTCCAGAGGCCGGGGCACAGCCTTCCACACCCGGGCCGGAGGCGACTGACCAGAAGCCTACAGAATCGGCGCCGGCGCCGAGCGGTGCCCTGGGACGCCTCCGCCGACGCGTGCTGTCCACTCCCAGAGACGCCGGTTCTGTTGCGCCGTCGTCGGCAGAGCAGCCGGTTCGCCTTGAGGACGCTCTGCCGGGCCTCACGGAATCCACGGTAGACGGCCGCTGCGCCTACCATATCCACCGAACCGTGCGCCAGGCCTGTCCCGAGGTCGCCTCGACGGAGACCGACTTCGCTCACCTCGTGAGGCAGACGCGGTTGGAGCGGTTCCTAGGCTCCAAGACCCCCGAGGTCCTGTCGCCCGAGCAGATCCTCTTCCTCGACCTGGAGACCACCGGCCTCGACGTCACTCCCCTCTTCCTCATCGGGACCATGGCCTGGGAAGGCGACGGTCTCGTGGTCCGCCAGTTCTTCGCCCGCGACTATGATGAGGAGCCCGCTGTACTCTCGCTGTTCCTGGAGCGCTACGAGAAGCAGCCCGTCCTGGTCACCTTCAATGGCCGCAGCTACGACCTGCCCTATGTGCGGATGCGAGCGCGAGCCACAAAGGTGCCCTTCCACTTCAGCCCCGCACACCTCGACCTGCTGATCGAGGCCCGCAAGGTGTGGCGTGGCGTTCTCCCCGACTGTCGTCTGCAGACTCTCGAGCGCCTGGTGCTGGGGCGCGACCGTAAGGACGACATCCCCGGCAGCGCGATCCCGCGGGCCTACCACGACTTCGTCCAGAGCGGCGATGCCCGACAGATGGTCTCGGTTCTCGAGCACAACCTCCTGGACCTTGTCACGATGGCCCAACTCCTGGTGCACTTGTCCCGCCGACGGGACTAACTGACCTCTCGACCAGTCTCTCACGACGCAGGTACGAAGCGTGTCCGCGCGGAAGTTCCGCGCGCGTAGTTGTGTTGTGAGGCGTGCCGTGTGGCAGAGACGCTCCTGGGATCCCCGGACGAGGTGAGGCCCGTGTTCTGCAACCAGTGCGGTGCAAAGAACGACGACGTGGCTCGCTTCTGCAGCTCCTGTGGTGCTCCACTTTCCGGCCAGACACCCTCGACCGAGCCGACCAGCCCTCAGCCCAGAGCGACGAACCCGGCTCTGCCCTGGATCATCGCCAGCGCTGTCTTGGCCGCACTCGTCCTCGGCGGTCTGATATGGGTGCTGGCGTGGTTCGTCCCCGCGCAGGTTCATCAGCCGATCGCGCCGGCGGGAGTCTCCTCGCCGGGTGGAACCTCTGCTGCCGAGTCCGAGACGCCGGGTGGTGGCCCCGCAGGCACGACCACACAACCCGCGGAGGACCTGAAGCCAGAGCCTTCACCACAGCCTGAGGTCCCGCCTGAGCCTTCGGAGGACCCGGTGGCTCAGGCTACCGTGGTGCTGGAGAGGTACCTTGCGGCTGACCTGGGGAACGACGGCGAGGAGATGGCCAAGTACCTCGGCGGCAGTGCCGCTGCGCAGTTCCGGCCGGAGGTAGTGGGCCAGGAGGACCTCACGGTACACAGCAAGATCGTCACCGGCCATACTGTCGTCGGCCCCAACCAGATCAACTTCGAGGTGACCGTCAAGTGGTCACCGAGCGACAGCGACGAGGTGAAGACCGACCTTGAGGACTACGTCCTCAAGCGCACCGATAGGGGCTGGAAGATCACCTCAACGCCTGCGTACCACTAGGAGAGGCCGTTCCCCGGGAGAGAGCAATGGACCGCAGGAAGATGCTTCAGACCGTGGCCCTGGCCACTGGCGGCGCCACCTTGGGTGGTGTTGCCTTCCCTGCCGACAATCACTCTCTCCCGACTGCCGCTAACAGACAGGAGCGAACCATGCCCGAGATTCTGACCATCACGGAACCCGCACGAGACCTTCCCGTCCGCGCAAAAGTTGATGTCCTGGTGTGCGGAGGGGGTCTGGGTGGCGTATCAGCAGCCGTTGCGGCTGCCCGCGCCGGCGGCAAAACCATGCTGGTAGAGCGCAATGGCTTCCCCGGAGGTGTAGCCACCGCCGGGATGTGCTGCTCGGTTTTCAACTACCTGTACACCCCGAAGCACGAGCCCCTCGTGAAGGGCAACAGCCTCGAGTTCATCGACCGCCTCGCGGCTGCTGAGGGTTACGGCGCCAAGTGGCGCGACCACAAGGGCCACATCATCTTCGACGTTGAGCGCGGCAAGCTCGTACTGACCGAGCTGCTCGAAGAGGCGGGGGTGCAGTACCTGTGGGACACGACCGTCTGTGGCGCCCTCATGGGCACGGACGGCACGACGCTCCAGGGGGTGGCAGTTGAGAGCAAGTCGGGCCGCGAGGCGATCCTGGCGAACGTCGTCGTTGATGCGACGGGTGACGCCGATGTCGCTGCCCTGGCCGGTGCGCCGGTGCACACCCTCCGGGACATTCCCGGCGCCAAGCACAGCTTCGTCTTCCGCATCGGCAACGTCGATGTCGATGCCTTCGTGCAGTACTTCATCGACCACCGCGACCAGTACCCCGAACACATGGACGTCGACTGGTCGCTGGGAGAGGCAGTCGAGCAGTACCGACAGGTCGGGACCTTCCTGTTCCCGCACGGCGGCGGGATGCAGATGGACATCATCAAGCAGGGCGTGGAGCGCGGCGAGTACCCCACCAAGATCGGCGTCCATGACACGCTGGATGCACTTCAGATGCACGCGATCCGCGACCTCGGTGTGGTTCATGTCATCACCGGGTTCCTGAAGCTCGCCGACCTCGACATCGCCGCGATCACCCGAGGGATGGCCGATGGGAGGCGCATGGCCTTTCAGGTCACGGACTTCTTCCGGCGGTACATGCCCGGCTTCTCGCGGGCGGCGGTGATGAACACTGCCGACGATCTGGGCATTCGCGCCTCGCGGTGGCTCGACGGCGACTTCGTCTTCACCAAGGAGATGCGGGGCACACCCGTGCGCTTCCCCGATGCCATTGGCCGCGGCGTGGTTGAGGAGTTCCGCGTCAAGCATCCGGGACCGCGCGCCTGGGCCACCGAGGTGCTCGCAGGCGAGTGCTTCGACATTCCCTACCGCTGCCTCCTCCCGCGCAAGGTCGATGGGCTGGTGATGGGCGCCGGACGTAGCGTCAGCGCCCAGGACCCGCACCTGCTTCGGATCATGGCCGTCACCATGATCGTCGGCCAGGGCGCGGGCGTCGCAGCGGCTATGAGTGCCCGTGCCGGATGCGCGCCGCGCGAGGTCCAGATCGGGGCCGTGCAGGAGGAGCTTCGCCGCCAGGGGGTCGCCCTTGGGTAGTTCCGAGCACCACGGCGACCAACCTCACCGGGAAGCACAGGTGCAGGCCCAGACCCAGCCCTCGCGAGCCCTGGTGGCTTTCGATCTTGACGGTACTCTCATGCCGGTCGACGAGACTGCTGCTCCCGAGACGCGCGAGGCCCTGCAGGCGCTGCGGCATGCTGGTGCGCATCTTGTCCTGGCCTCCGGGAAGCCTTGCGCCTACCTCTCGGGTGTGGCGCGGGCTCTCGGAATCCTGGATTCCTCGCTGATCGGTGAGAATGGCGCTGAGGTCTGGATCCGCAGTACGATGCCGACTCCTCGCTGGCGGGTCACGCCCTCCAGCGAGGAGAAGCTGGCCCTCGATCGGCTGCGCGAGGAGCTTCGCATCCGCTATGGTGACGAGGTCTTCCTCCAGCCGAACACCGTCGGCGTGACCGCCTTTCCTGCCGCAGAGCACCTTACCTCCGCTCGCCTTGCCGCCGAAGTGATCCCAGAGCTCCCCGCTGGAATCACCCGCTACGTGCACAGCGATAGCGTCGACTGGACCCTTGGGCGCTGCAGCAAGGGTGCGGCACTCATGCAACTGGCGCACGACCTGGGGTTCGGACGGGAGCGCCTTGTGGCCGTCGGGGACGGGCCGAATGACCTGGCGATGCTGACAGAGGCACACCTTGGGCTGTGGCTGGGGAGCCCGGAGCAGGTGAAGGGAACGGGGATCACGGCGGTTCCAGGTCTTGCCGAAACGATGGGGATTGTCTTGCGCTTCGTCCGGTCGGTTCGCTGAGCGCAGCCAGGCTACCCTCGGCCGAAGGCTCGGACCAGCAGGGCTTGGCCCCGGCTACGCCGCACACAGTCAAACAGCCGCAACTCGCCCTGCGACTGCAACCTCAGGACGCCCTGCTTCTGGAGTGTATCGAGGGCCGCCCTCGTGCCGCTGCCCACGGTGAAGGCCTCTGCGGTGCAGGTCAGCGGGATGCCGCTTCCAGACCTCCGGCTGACGCCCGGTAGGCTGACAGCTCGTGACAGGGCGATCGCGAACTCGTAGGCGAGAATCGCCTCCTCCGCCCCATCCTCGCCCCCGGCAAAACCCTTGACGACCTGGTGCGCCTGCAGCCAGGACAGGGCGCTCGCAGTGTCCTGCGCCCCTGTGCTGTGGCCAGTCACCGAGGCCGGCAGAGCCTGGTACAAGAGCGTGAGCGCTTCCTTGCGCAGCAAGATCGGGTCATCGTTAGCATCGGCGGCCCGGGCCTGAAGCAGGCTGCCCTGGGGCCTTCCACCGTCCTGGTTCAGTGGCGTGAACTTCCCACTGTGAGCAGCCCAGCGCATCGCGGTGAAGGCCTCGGAACCCGGAAGCAGGCCGTAGGAGAAGGGCTTCGGCGCGTGGGCACGCTGGTCGGCGTCGAGGCTGAAGTAGTTCACGAAGCGCAGAGCCGGGTAGGTGTCGAGCTTCCACTGCAAGAAGGAGAGCAGGCGAGTGCCCGTTCCCTCCTGCCGACGATTGCAGCCGACCTCGGTGATCCCCAGCGGCTTCCCCGGCCAGCGCCCAGAGGCCCAGTCCAGACACGTCTGCAGGTCTCCCCACGCCGACGAGTTCCCGTTGTCGTAGCTGGTGAAGGCGACCCAGTCGACCCAGGCATCACCCGGGTAGTACAAGGCAGAGCACATGGGCTCGCGCACGACCCCCGGCACTGCCAGCGAGAACACCATCTCCACGCGCGGGGCCAGACGTCGCATGACTGTCGCGACGGTCCGGTACCGGGCGCGGTACTCGGAGTAGCCGACGGGGTAGCCGTCCTGGTTCATGTTGGGTTCAGAGCCGAAGACCAGCAAGACCGGCGTGGGTACCCGGGAGAGGGTGCCTGCCCAGCGGCGGAGGTACTCGTCCTCAGACACCTGTGACAGAGGCTTGCCGTACTCCCAGGGCTCCCAGAACAGCAGCAGGCCACGCCCACGGGAGACCATCTTGTCTGCCCAGGTGCTTGGGAAGGGTTTGCCGTAGGCGCGGTAGGTGGCGTAGAGGGAGAGCGGGGCTCCGAGGGCCTGTTCGAAGGCACCCACGTCGCCCTTGAAGTGGCTATCGGACTGGATGAAGGCACTGAGGTACCGCGTCGGCGCCGCCCAGACACCCAGGGCGCTGATCGTTAGCAGCAGCCCGATTGCGGAAGAACGCGTCACGCGGGCAGGCAAGCCGCTCGGCACCTAATGGAGACCTCGGATCTCGTCACGCAGGGATCGGCACACCGTAGGCAGCAGGCTCGGAGCCTGGTGTTCCTCGCAGAGCTCCTCGAGCCCGGCAATCTGCTCGCGCAGCAGGTGCTGCCCACAGTCCTCATGGATGAACCCGGCGACGGTTACCAGACCGTCGGCGCTGTTCGGCCTGGCGATCTCTTCCATGAGCTCCTCGCAGAAGACCCGCATGCGTGCCGACCGCTGCCGGGCGACCTCCTTGCCCGACCGGGTCAGCAGCAGTGCGAGGAGCTGGTCCTTCTTCGGGAGCCACTCCCTCATGGCCGCCACGGTCTCAGGCAGCGAGGCTTTGTGACCTGAGCGGATCGTGATGAAGCGCCAGGTTGCCACGAGCCCAAAGTTTGAGTCGATGAGATCGGCATCACCCAGGCAGCGATTCTCAACCGGGCCGTCAGGGGTGTTTTTGCCGGAATGGGTGGCGATAGCGTTGCAGACACGCTCGCGAAGCTCACCCGTTACCCCCAGGGAGGCCAGAATCCCGGCGGCCTCCTGGGCGCCCGTCTCAGCATGGCCCCTGCCGGAATCCTTGCGGATGTCATGCAGCAAAGCGGCCAGGTGAACGACGTCCGTGTCGGCGCTCTCGCGACGCGCGATCTCCAGGGCAAGATCGCATACACGCAAGCTGTGCTCGTAGGTGTACCCGGGCCAATGGTAACCCTCCCAGGAGGAGGGCCATGAGCCCAGCCGCTCACGAAGCAGCACTTCCAAAGTTGACACAACAGAGGTTATCTCTTGCGGCATGAGGGGGCTTCCTGTCGATGACTTCCGGTTCCCGATTGTGGCCGGCTCCCCCCGACCCTACGGAGACCAGATATGTAGTCTACATCACGTTTTCCTCATGTCAAGGCTTGGCGGCTCCCTGACTTTGCCGGGTCCTTGGGTCTGGGCTCAGTCCTGACGTCTCGGTCAAGGCCTGTAGTTGGGAACCCTCAACACCTTGCCGGCGGCGATCGCCTCGGCTGCCATGATGGTGGCGGCCGCACTGTTCGCGCCGCTGAAGGCATCGCTCCTTGTGGGCTTGTCCTCGAGGATACTCTCGACGAAGCTGTGCAGTTGTGGATCGTAGGGGTGCCCCTGCATCTCGAGGTGACCCAGATCAGTCACCGCCACGTCGTGTCCCTCTCCCAGCATCAGCTTACCTGCCCGGAAGGTGCCCTTCGTCCCGTATATGGCCAGGTTCCCATGAGGCGGCCGATCGCCCACCGGGCCATACAGCGCGCTCACTTTGCCGACCGCGCCCGAGGCGAACTGAAACAGCGCCGCCATACAGTCAGGGTTCCGCATGGCTGGGAAGGCGATCGAGTTGCCGAAGCCGCACACAGACTCCACGTCGCTGTCGGCAAACCAGCGCAGCAGATCAAGCTGATGGGCGCCGCCTCCCACGATGGGGATCTCCTTCTCCAGGTACCAGTTCATGTTCCCCAACTGCGGGTTGGTCCGTGCCGGGCCGGCCTGGACCAGCAGGTTGTGAATGTAGTCGGCCTCCAGGTAGAACAGCTCACCGAGGGCGCCCTGCGCGCACTGTTGCTTGACTTCTGCGAAGAGCGGGTTGAACCGCAGTATGTGCCCGACTTGCGTCTTGCGGTCGCTGCTGCGAGCCGCCTCGGTCATACGGTCCAGGTCCTCGATGGTGTTCCCCATCGGTTTCTCCACCAAGACGTGACAGCCGGCCTCCAGTCCCTTGACGAAAGGGTCAGCGTGGAGGTGGTCCGGCGTGTGCACCGAGAGCACCTCCGGTCGCTCGCGGTCAAGAAGCTCGTCCAGATTGGAGAACCCTCTGGCCTGCGGGGCAAGAGCCAAGGCTGCTTCTAGACGGTCCGGACACAGGTCACAGAGGGCGACCACCTGCGTCTGCTCGCAGCTCTCGTAGGCCCGCACCCAGGCATCTCCGTTGTGGCCCAACCCGACGACGGCGACCCGAAGTGGCATATCCTGCGCCTCCCTGGCGACGTATATCAAGTCCAAATTCGTCGCGACAGGAGGTTTGGCCTCCTGCTCGCGCCGTGCCCTCTTGCACGCCCTCAAGCAGTCAACGGGCGACGTCTGACACAGACGCTCTCGGTACACAGATGTGATGAGCCTATCCTTACTGGTCGGAACCAGAAGGAATATCATCGGAAGATATTGGCGGATAACTTAGCCCCCAAGGCTGTTTTCGGTCCGTACATCCTTTCTATGTGGCGGCCAGACTTGAGAAGGCCATAGTATTCCAAAACCAACAGCTTGACGGATACCACGCAATGCCATAGATTAAAGTGGATCGCCAGTCAATGCAAGAGGTTGCAAGCCAATGTCTGATGAGATACTCACCGCAAAAGAAGCAGCGGACTACCTCAAGATGCATGCGGAGACCCTCAAGGTCAAGGCAAGGCGGGGTGAGGTACCGGCTGCCAAGGTCGGGCGTGCCTGGCGATTCCGCAAGCCGGAGCTGGATGCTTGGCTTGCCGACGGCGGTACCCTCGGACATCCTACAAACGGAGCGTCGGACGGCCAATAGCACCCTCAGGAGACGCACACAAACGGCCTCTGGGCCCTGGACGGAATGCCCAAGGCACTCGGGGCGCAGTACGCAACACAGATCGCCCTACGGAACGGAGAACTCACAATGCAGCAGCGGACGATGCACAGTTTGCGTGCCCTTGCCGTATCTGCCGTCCTGTCGGTATGCAGCCTGCTCCCAGCCTGGAGTCAAGGTGTTGGCCCCAATGTGTACAGCTTCGTTCACCCCTTTGGCCTTTGCACCTCGACGACCACCCGCGCCTTCGGAATGGGCGGCCCGGTCTCTTGTATGAACGACCCGGGCTTTGCCAACCCAGCCTATGCCGCAGACCAGCCCACCTCCGATGCTGGTATCCGCTACTCGGCCACCAGCTTTGACGCAGGCCTTGACCTCACCTCCGTGCAGATGCACTACGGCCAGCCTCTGCGCCCGGGGATCAGCGGTTTCCAGGTTACCGCTTTCTCGCTCGATACGGGGACTGCGACCCTGGCTCTACCGGGCCTCGGCGCCGCGACCGTCGATATGTCCGAGCGCGACGTATCGATCCACTACGGTCACCGGCTCAGCCCGCGGCTTCTCGCGGGAGTCGGTGTGTCGCCCTACATGCGGGTCCAGTTCAACGTCGGAGTTCCCGGTGGTCCCGCACTCATGAATCTCACGAGCAAGGCCGATATTGGTGCTCGTCTCGGTCTGGCTTACGAGTGGGCTCCGGATGACTACCTGGGGATCGTGTACGACTACTACCAGGAGACGGTGACCGCAGCCGGCCTGGCCGTCGGAGCGCGCAGCGAATTCGTTTTCCACACTGACTACCTGGCTCTTGGTGCCTCACGACACCTGAGGCCGGACCTGGTGGTGGCGGCGGAATTCCAGCGCGGCACTTCCTCCAGGGGCGACCTTGAGGACGCGACCAACGGCTGGCACTTCGGCACGGAGTGGCGGCCGGCAATGCTGTGGGCCCTCCGCGCCGGTCTCAACGACAGCCATCCCACCTATGGTGTCGGGTATGAGAGAGAGGGCTGGCGTTTCGACTATGCCTACGCAAGCGACTGGAACGATGACCTGGCGCGACCCTTCTTCGGGGGATCCAGCACTCACCAGCTAATGGCTACCTATCGCTGGTAAGAAGGCATGTGAGCGAAGTTGCGCATCGACGACCTGGCAAGACGCGTGGTGATCACCGGCCTGGGAGCGGTCTCCTGCTGCGGAATCGGCAAGGAGGCCTTCTGGGCGTCGGTCCGCGACGGCGTGTCGGGCATCTCGCGACTCGACCTGTTCGACACGACCGGACTGTCCTGCAAGATCGGCGGCCAGATCCGCGGCTTCGATCCCCTGGACCACATTGAGGCCAAGGAAGCCAGACACCAGGGACGGTTCGTCCACTACGCCATCGCCGCTGCGCGAGAGGCCTATGAGGACTCCGGGCTGGCGAGCTCCAAGACCGACCCTTACGACACCGGCGTGGCCTTCGGCAGCAGTGGTGCAGGCTACGGGAACCTTGGCGACGACGTGAATCGCCAGTTCGTCGAAGACGGGCTCAGGGCCGTGGATCCCTACGCGATCGTAGAGGTCCCGGCGCATGCAACAACCAGTCACATCGCTATCGACCTGGGGCTCAAGGGTCCGAACATGACCTCCTCCACAGGCTGCGCAACGGCCATCATCACGATGTCGCAGGGCGTCGCAGCCCTGCAGAGCGGCCGTGCGCAGGCGATGATTGTGGGGGCAAGTGAGGCGAGCCTTGGGCCCCTGGTCTTCGGGCTTCTCACCCGTTTGCGGGTCATGTCCACCCGCAACGACGATCCGACCCATGCTTTCCGTCCCTATGACAAGAACCGCGATGGGCTCGTACTGAGCGACGGGTCGGGGGCCGTGGTGCTCGAGACAGCGGCGCACGCAATGAACCGGGGAGCCCACATCTACGCCGAGGTGCGCGGCTACGGGATCACCTCGGAGGCCTACCATATGGTCATTGCTCTGCCGACCGGCGAGGAGCTGGCACGAGCTATCGGTACCGCCCTGGCGACCGGCCGCATGGGTCCCAGTGAGATCGACTACGCCTGCGCCCATGGCGTTGCCAGCAAGCAGTACGACATGGCGGACACGCTCGGGCTCAAGAAGGCACTTGGGGACCATGCGTACCACATACCGGTCAGCTCCATCAAGCCTGTGATGGGGCAGCCCTTCTCTGCGTCCGCAGCGCTGCAGACGGTTGCAACCTGCATGGCGATGGCGACGGACACGATCCCACCCACCGTCAACCTCGAGGCGCCCGATGAGGAGTGCGACCTCGACTTTGTACCCGGAACCGCCCGTCGTGGCCGGATCGATGCCGCCGTCCTGAACGCGCACAGCTTCGGTGGGACGCACGGTGCGGTGGTTCTGCGCCGCTTCGATGAGCGTTTTTAGGTGCCTTGGATGCGAGACTTGCTCCCCGGGGGACCGCGCGGTAGCGCCATCGACGCCATACGACACGCGCTAGTGCCGAGGAGACGCTGATGGACATCAACATAGTCTCTCTCCTTGGAACGGCCTGCATCACGCTATGCCTGGGCCTTGTCGCCTATCTGCGGGCCCCCGACCGGCCCTCGAACCGGCTGTTCGGGGTCCACGCCGCCGTCGTCGCTGCCTGGGTGTTGCTCACCTGCGGAGTCATGGTAGCGGAGCTCGAGGCGCTCTCCGCCCTGATGCGTGCGCTCCACATCGCTTCCCTCTTCGTCGTGGCCACCTTCGTCGACTTCGTCTGGGTCTTTCCTGACAGGCTGCGGATGTTCCCCTGGAAGCGGCGGGCGCCCCTGTACATCCTCGCCCTGCTCTTCAGCCTGGTTGCTGCGCTGCCCTCTCTGGTTCGCTCGGTGAAGCTGACTTCCTTTGGCCCGTGTGTCGAGTTTGGCTGGCCCCTGGCGGTCTTCGCAATCTACCCGCTGACCTTGGTCATCCACGCGAACCTGGTTCTCCTCCACAAGCTCAGGACACTCAGGGGCGTCGCCCGCGTCCAGACGGTCTATGTCTTCTTTGGCACCCTCGTCTGCGAGCTCATCATCCTCACGACCAACGTCTTGCTGCCGATGGTCACCGGGATGACGGCGTACAGCCGGTGGGGCGCCGTCGGCTACCTGATCGTCATCGCTGCGATGGCTATCTCGATTGCCAAGTACCGGCTCTGGGACCTGGACGGCCTCACCCGAAAAGCGGCGGCTGGGATGCTCGCGCTGGCCGGCCTGGTTCCGGTCGCGGGAAGCGTTATCTGGACGCTGGGCAACCAGACGCATCTCTGGGAAGGAAACCCTTCGCAGGTTGCGGTTCTGTGGATGTCCATCGGAGCGATACTCGGGCTGTTTCTGATCCCGACCTACCACACCTTCCACGGTCTTGTGGTGCGTCCTCTGCGTGCCGAGCGTGACCGGATTGGGCACCTCATCAGCGCCCTGGGTGCGGCAGTGGTGCGCGCACCGGCCGATGGATCCGCCTTGCTACCGATCCTGGCCGAGACCCAACGGTTCTTCAATTGCACCCTGGTATCCGCCTACCTGCGCGGTCTCGATGGGGCCCTGCGATGCGCCGCGTCAGTGCTGCCTGACGAGCAGCCCACAGCGCCCTCCTACGCGGTCGTCGGCCGTCGACTCCCGCTCAATGTTGTGCGCGCGCTCAACGCAGATCAGCTCACCAGAACTCTGGACGCAGGGGAGATCGCTCGCTTTGGCGCCCTTGAGGAGAGCGCCCGGACCCTCGCCGCGATGTCCGATATCGGCGCGAGCGTCGTCACTCCGCTGCGCTGGGAAGGCCAGACCATCGGCCTCCTGGCCCTCGGCGAGAAGGTGTCGAGGGACATGTACTATGGGACTGACCTCGACGTGCTCGAGAGCGTGGCCAACCACGCAACCATCGCCGTCAAGAGCTCTGAGCTGAAGGGCCAGATACTCTCCGAGAAAGAGCGCACAGAGAAGGTGCTCGCGCAGATGGAGAGCGGCGTGGTGGCCGTCGACTCGCGCAAGACCATCCTCTTGGTGAATGCGGCGGCCTGCAATCTGCTCGGGCGTCAGGAGTCGGAACTGCTAGGGCAAAGCGTTCGTGTCCTGCCTCGCCCCTTGCGCGATGCCCTGCACCGCGCCCTCGATGCCGGTGTCACGAGCTCGGGTGAGAAGGCAAACCTGGCCCAACCCGCGGGCAGTGCGGAGCGAGTGCGACGGCTGCGGGTGAGCTGTAGCACCTTCCTGCTCCGTGGTCCGAATGGCGCCACAGAGGGTGGCGGCGTCGTCTTCCGCGACCTCAGCACTGAGGACGCCCTACGCCGCACTGAGCAGGAAGCCGAGAGGCTGCGCTTCATCCGGGCCGTCTCCGCCGGTATGGCGCATGAGATTCGCAACCCCCTGGTCGCGATCCGCACCTTCGCCGAACTCCTGCCGACACGGTTGGATGACCCCGAGTTCCGCGAGTCCTTCCTGCAGGTCGCGCGGTCCGAGATCAACCGGCTGGAGGAGCTCGTGGTGCAGTTCATGACCCTGGCGAAGCCGACGCGCCTTGTGCGTCAGCCCGTGGATCTGCCCGCCTTCGCACAGGGCGTCGTGACGGTCCTGACGGCGAGCTTCGAGGCTCGCAAGGTTCGGCTGACGACGAATGTGGCACCCTCCCTACCTGTCTTCCGGGCCGACGAGAACCGGCTGCATCAGGCGGTACTCAATCTCCTGATGAATGCTCTGGACGCGACTCCGGAGGGTGGAGAGATAGAGCTCACGGTGGCCTTCGCCCCCGGACCAGGGGGCGATGAGCCCGGTGATGAGCAGGAGACGGCCGACAGGTCCGGCGAGGTTGTGCTGCGTGTGTGGAACTCCGACAGTTACATCGCGCCCGAAGACCGCGAGCACGTCTTCGAGCCCTTCTGGACCAGGAAGGCAACGGGTACAGGCCTTGGCCTTGCCATCTGCCAGACGATTGCCGATGAACACGGGGGAACGATCGCGGTGGAATCCAACAGCGAGACAGGAACTGCCTTCACTCTGCGTCTGCCACTGGTAGTCCGGGCAGGCGCGGACTCCACCGAGGCTTTCGAAATGGCGGTATCATCATGATCACAGCGGTGCTTATCACCGGGCGTGCGACCGCCTTGGGCCCCAAGGATGCGATTGACCGGCTGCGCGACATCCTGCGCAAGAGCGCAGCGGTTGTCGAGCTGGACAGCGAAGTGTTCCCGGGCACGACACTCGGGAGCATGGTTGTCGACATGATCGTGCTCGAGGCGCAGCACCTCACGCACCAGACAGTGGAGCTACTCGATCAGGTTCGCACCATGTACCCTGAGAGCACCACAGTCTGCGCGGCGTCCGAGGAGGTCGCTGAACGGGCACGTGTCGAGGGTGCTCTCTCCCCCGACTTCTGGGTCCTTCTCTCGGCCTCAGACCTCCAGATGCGCACGCAGGTTGAGGCCATCATGGCCTACCTCAACGCCAGCCCACGGCGCTGTGGAGCACCGTCTGCCAACCACCTGGCACCGTCGCTCAGCTCGCCCGCGGGCACGGCTCTTGCAGCTGTCGCGCAGGGCAGCGTCCACTCGATGCAGCGGACAGAGAGCGCTCTGTATCGCATGGTCGGTCGTGTGACCGGAAGCTGCGATACGGAAGACCTGCTGGGCGCCTACTGCGATGCCGTCCACGAGATGACCCAGTGCGTGAACTACTGCCTGCTGTGGCAGGATGCGAACGCACGCGAGTTCCGGATCGCACGCTCGGAGGGCATGCCGCCGGTCGTCGAGGAAATGTGCCACATGAGCCTCACCGATCCTCTGCCGACCTGGCTGCTGCGCAACCGCGGAGTCCTGACCCGTGACGCTCTGGCCCAGGCTCCCGAGGGCACGGCGATACAGCGTGATCTCGACATGCTCGGCGGGGTCGTCGCAATCCCCTTGTTCTCCCAGAGCGTGTTGCGGGGGTTCTTGGCCGTCGGCCCCAAGGTCCTGGGCACTCCCTACCAGCCATCCGAAGCCGAGGCGCTGTTCGTCCTTTCTGCGAACGCGGCGGCCGGAGCACGACAGACAGAGCTGCACCGGGAGCTCGAGGCCCGCAACAACTACATCGACCAAGTGCTGTGGACGATGGAGAGCGGAATCGTCACAATAAACCTCGAAGCCAAGGTCTGCGTGTGCAATCCCAATGCGGCGCGGGTACTGCGGCTCAAACAGGAAGGTGCGATCGGGCGCGACCTGCGTGTTCTGCCTTCGCCTCTGGGGGACTACCTGTATTCGTGTCTGACCTACGGCGAAGAGCGCAACCACGAGGAACTCGCCGTCCTCGGTGGTCAGGTGCTGATCCGTGTATCGACCCGTCGTCTCCTCGCGCCGCAGGGAGCCCTGATGGGAGCCATGCTCCTCGTCGAGGACACAGCCGCTGAGCGGGCGCTCGCCCGAGAGAGACGCAAGGCGGAGCGCAACGAGGTCATCGGCCAGATGGTAGCGCGCTTTGCACACGAGTTGAAGAACCCGCTGGCCACCATCCACACCTTCGCGGAACTGCTGCCGACCCGCATGGACGACCCGGAGTTCCAGCATTTCTGGTCGCAGCAGGTCATGCACGACGTCCACCGGCTGGATGACTTGGTGGCCAAGCTCGTGTCCCTGTCCGAGCCACCTCCCTCCAGGCGCCAGACAGTCAACTTGGTTGACGTGGTGAGGATGGCGGTAGACCGCGTCGTGCTGCTGGATCCCGAAGCCACGCAGCATATCATCACCAGCATCGACGGGGGCCTGCCCTCCGTCCAGGTCGACGCCGACGTCATGGCGACCGCGCTCTCACACCTTCTGCGTTACGGGCTCGGCCGAGAGCGACGAGCGGTCGTCGTCGATGCGCGGCTGCAGGATGGTCCGAAGGGTGAGCAGCCCGTCGCGATCTATGTGCGCGCTGATGGACGTGGTGCGCCGACCGGCGAGCCACTCCGGCTTCTCGACCCCTCCTATGTTCTGGATCACCCGGACATCGACCTGGGCCCCTCGGCCAGTCAGCGCCTCATCGAGAGCCAGGGAGGGGCCCTCGAGGCCTACTGTGAAGCTGAGGACATCGTCTTTCGCGTCTCCCTTATCCCCGTTCACGAACTTGATGATGAGCGGGCTGAGGTAGACCGACGCCGTTGAGGACTATGCGTTAGTTGCGCTGTCAGGGGGTCTTTTGGGTCATGCGAGGCAACATACTGGTTGTTGACGACGAGGGAGGACCGCGCGAGTCGCTGCGGATGATCCTCAAGATGGATCATGACGTTCGCACGGCAGAGAGTGGCCCGATTGCCCTCGCGGAGATAGCACGGCAGAAGCCGGACCTTGTCTTCCTGGACATAAGCATGCCCGACATGCCCGGGACCGAGGTCCTGCGACAGGTCAAAGAGCAGTGGCCGGATGTTGAGGTCGCCATCATCACTGCTCACGCCGCGGTCGATTCCGCTCGGCTTGCCGTGCGCTTCGGCGCGCTGGACTACCTCACCAAACCCTACTCCATCGCCGACGTGACGCGCATCGTGGACCGCGCACTGAGCGCACGGCGACAGCAGCACGACTCTGACGTGCTGTCGGCGCAGCTTGCGAAGATGGCTGAGACCCTCGGGGGATGGGCTCGCTCCCTGGACGCCGACCGCTCGGACGGAATCGCCCATGCCGTGGACAGCCTTCGCTCCGTTCAGTCCTCCCTCCCCGAAGACCTCGAGTCAATGCGCAAGCTCAGTGAGTTGGGTGAGGTGACCGCCGAGGTCACCCACGACATCAACAACCTGCTCACCGTGATCCTGACCAACTCACAATTCCTGCTCATGCAGTTGGAGGGCCAGGTAGAGGCAGAGGTCTCTCCTAAGGACCCGCCGGCTGTGGCATCGCGGGTGTCACGAATCGTCCGGGCCGCCGAGGACTGCTCCATGATCATCCGGCGCGTGAAGGACTTCGTGCGCGCTAACGTCAGTCATCCCGCGGTGACTCTCAATGTCAACGATCTCGTCTCCTCCGCGGTCGATCTGAAGCGTGACGTCAACGGCGAGAGCGACCGCCAGGTGGAATATGTCATGCGTCTGCGCCCCGTCCCGAAGATCCAGGGCGACGAGATTGCCCTGCGGACGGTCATCGTCAACCTTATCGAGAACAGCCTCGACGCGGTTGGCAAGGAGGGGACCATCGAGCTCAGCACCGAGTTGAGGGACGGGTTTGTGCGCATTCAGATCCGAGATGACGGATGCGGCATGAGCCCTGAGGTGCTTGAGAACGCCAAGGGCGCCTTCTTCTCGGCAAACAAGCCCCAGGGCACCGGCCTGGGGCTGAGCACTGCCGACCGAGTGGCAAGGGCCCACCAGGGACGTCTCGAGATTGACAGCGCCGAAGGCGTCGGCACAACCATCTGCCTCCTGATTCCACCGGTGAACGCCCAGCCCGAGGCCGCACCGACGATGGACACTGCAGAGACACGGCCCGAGGGATCGCAGGCAGTGACAGCTCCGGCCGCCACCCCAGAGAACCCCAAGGGAATCATCCTGCTGGTCGACGACGAAGAGGGCATCCGCGAGTTGATGGCAGCCGTGCTGGAGACGGACGGCTACCGCGTGCTTCAGGCACCCGACGGGAGGCAGGGCTGGGAGATGTTCCAGCGCGAGCACCATCGCGCCGATGACCTGCCCCTTGTGGTCGTTACGGACCACGAGATGCCACAACTCACCGGGCGCGAACTCTCGCTGCTCGTTAAGCGCCTGGACCCAACGGTACCCGTCTTGATCGTCAGCGGGTACATCACCGAGCACACCGGGCCGGAGGATGCCGTCTTGGGCAAGCCTTTTGACCTCCAGGAGTTCCTGGAGTGCGTTCGCGGTCTACGTGCCGCTGACACCGTCGACGACTGACCGGCGGTCCGCATCCCATACCCCGCTATGCAAAGAGGGTCCCGTGAACTGCGCGGGACCCTCTCACTGTTTGGGCTCGAGCTCCTGGGCTACGCCTCAGACAGCGGTCGCCCCACGGTTGTGCGCCTGAACGAACTGCTCCATAGCCGTGACGTTGCCCGTCAGGCACCAGGCGCGGGCCAGGTCCCGGAACTGCCGTGGCTCTATGCCAGCCAGGCGCGCCATCAGGAGGTTGTCATCGGGGATGCCCGTCACCAGGCCGCTCTGCTCCACCATCGCCACAAACCGCGCGGTCAGCGCAGAGAACTCCTTGAAGGTGCGTCCATTCAGCTTATAGGGCAGCGCCTGCCAGAACGCGGGCGGGAACAGCAGCTTGATCTTGTAGTCGAGGTTCTCCAGCAGGTACTGCTCGCGGTCGACCTCGAAGCCATACTTCTCGGGCTCCAGGAACCAGGGCGTGCCGGGAAGCAGGCCGGGGAACTGCACCAGCACGGAGTCAGGTCGCAGCGACTGCAGCACTCGCAGGCTCTCCTGCATCGTCTCTTCAGTCTCGAAGGGCATGGGGACGATGAGGCTGCAGGCGACGGCGATTCCGGCCTCCTGGGCCGCTCGCACCGTGCCGCCGATCTCCTCGATCTTGATTGGCTTCCCTGCGGACCGGCGCAGCAGTTCCGGTGAGCCGCTCTCGAGGCCGAAGAACATCGCTACGAGACCGGACTTGCGCATGAGCTCGAAATGGTCTGGCGAGGCGCTGGCGAAATGTGCGAAGCTGGCGTACTGGACCGAGAGATCCCGTCGCGTGATCTCCCCGGCGATCTCCGCCATCAGCGGTCCCGGCGTCGAGGACCCGGCGAACCGGAAGGCGTGGATCCCGAGGCTTTGCACAACCTGCTCCATGTCGTCCACGATCAGCTTGGCCGATCGTGTCCGCAGTCGCGTGCCGCTCTCGACCGGGTGCGTGCAGAAGGCGCAGCAGTAGGGGCACCCGCGGCTCTCATCCAGGATGATGAGCTTCAGCTTCTGGTCGCCCTGCATCGACGGGTAGACATCCTCGGAGTACAGGGCGGAAGGGATGTCATCCAGGTTCACCGAGTTGGTGGGTGTGGCCGGGGCGTCCGCCGAGGTCGTCACCCCAGGCATCCCGGTGAAGCCGTTCCCCTTCAGTGCCCGGTCCATCAGCGGCAGGATCTTGTCCTCACCCTCTCCCACGACGATGGCATCGAAGGCTTCTGTGCGCCGGTAGATGCGGTGCCCCATCCATGAGGCGTGTGGTCCACCCGCGAAGATACCAAGCTTACCCTTCGGGAACCGTCGGCGCAGCGTTTCGGCGATGGTGACGGAGCCCGAGAAACCGTCGCCGTTCCACAGCTTCAGCCCGACGAGAGCAGGCTCCAGATCGGCGACCTCCTGCGTGATCTCCTCCGCCAGCGCCTGGGTCTCGCGAGCCTGGTGCTGCTCGAGGCGGTCATTCACCTCCGCCAGTTGCTGCAGGAGCGAGGCGCTAAGAGACGGCCCGGCCTGCGCGAGTTCCTGGAGGATCGGTCCGGCCTTCCGGGCGATCTCTTCCGGGTATAGCCGTCGCATGTTGTCAACGGTGCCAAAGTCCAGGATGCGCACCTTGTGGCCCGCGCCCTGGAGAACTGCGGCCAAGTTCGCCAGCCCGTTATCAGGACACAGACTGCTCGGCGTGAAGGGGTACCCCGCGAAAGTGATCAGCACAGCGTTTGCCACGTAAACACCTGCATTTCTGCGTGCCTGGCATCCGGACAGGACGCTTCACGGCCGCACAGTAGGCACCGAGGCACCGCGCCTCGTTGGCCTCGACGCAATGCGCCGGTCACTTGTGTTAGGGCTTGGCGCCGGCAAGGCGCACTTCGCCGTCACCCACCGAGTACACCTGGAGAACCTTGCCGTCTGCACCGCGGCGCACCGCGGCCACAGCCGCCTGAGACACCAGATCGCCGGCTCGTATCTCGGCAGCCTCCGGCGACTTCCAGGCGATGAGGTCTTGGCCCACCTGAAGCGCGAGACCACCCTCGGCGCTCAGAAGCTTGCAGGCCGGTAGCGCAGCCTCGCCACCTTCGCGGTAAGGCGTCAGCACCGTCAGGATCCGCACAGTGGACGCCGGGGCCGACGTCGTGGCCGTGAAGTGGTACTGGTTCGGGGAGTCTGCCTTGTCCGGCGCAACGGTGAACTTGTCGTCCTGGGTAAACGCCAGCCCTTCCGGGGTCAGGAACTGCACTCTCAGACGCGCCTGCCCCTGCGAGATGGTCACCTGTTGCTGGGCTTGGGCCAGAGCCATCGGACTCTTCGCGTGCAGCAGCCACTGGAAGGTCGAGGGCTTGGCGCTCTCGAGTTCATCCAGGATCACGAAGTAGTCGGGCCGACAGAACAGCACGTGCCGCTGAAACTTGGTCAGGCGTCCACCATAGGCCGCCGTCGCATCCCCTGTCGCGTAGCAGAAGCCATCGTTGTTCTGGAACTCGGCGATGCGTCCCTTCGAGGCGAAACTGCGCGGAACCTGTCCCTCGCCGTCCACCAGGATCGAGTTGTGAGCCTTGGTCTGCCAGGTCCACTCCATGTGGTGAGGGCTGCCGTAACGCTGGTAGTAGCCGCTGCTGATGGCGAGCGCCTCGCCGAAGGCCTCAATCACAAAGGCATTCTGATTGGCGTGGTTGTGGCTGGTCGATCCATAGGGGCTGCTGTGCAGCAGCAACAGGACGTCAGAGGAGGGATCGGCCATGTTGCTATGCATTGCCACCCAGCCGGCGCGCGGGAAGCTACGAGCCTGTGGAAGGTCGGAGGGAGCCTTTGCCTTGAGGTCCGGTCGGTAGAGGGTGAAGGCAAGGGGTCCGCCCGCCGAGGCGCCACGGGTCTTCTCAGCGTACCACCGGAAGTAGGGGTTGTCGTAGACACTCGACAGAGCATAGAGCAAGGCGCCCTGGCCGGAGCCGATAGCACCCTCCTGGCCGTCACCGAAGCCCATGCTCTTGCGTCCCGGCGAGGCGCAGTAGAGGCCGAAGTAGCCGGTGTTCTGCAGGAAGGGCTTGTCCTTCCAGGCGATCCCGAGGCGGTCGAGTTCCGCGATGACGTTGGTCATCATGCCCAGGTATGCCGTCCAGTAGCTGATGCCCTCGTGCCATCCTCCGTCGTCGCTACCCCAGGCCGGGTACACCGACCACAGCAGCCGCAGGTAGTAGTCGAGCCAGGTCGTCGCCTCCGGTGCTTCATGGGCGAAGACGATGGTGCCCTCGACCATGAACCCGATCATGCGGCCGGGATGGCTCGAGTAGGGACGACTGTCGAAGGGCATATCGCGATGGAGCCGGTTTACCTGCGCCAGACGCTTGCACAGGAAGTCGGTGCAGGTTTTGCGGTCAGCCTCCGAGAGCGTGTCGTAGATCCAGTCGAAGGTTCGCGGACCGCGCATGACGATGTCCATGGCGGCTTCATCGTCGTGACGCACGCCGCTGGGTCCCTCGATCTCCCAGGTGGAGAAGTGCATCAGCCGGCGTCTGGCTTCCTCGGCGAAGCGCCGGTCACCAGTGATGATGTAGGCCAGCGCACAGGTCTCCATCCCGGCCGTGAAGGGTCGCATCGTCTGGAAGGACAGCAGGTATGCCTTGCTGCGCTCCTGAGGGTCCTTCGGCAACCACTTCGGCTCTGGGTACAGGGGCATGCCAATCTGCTTCTCGGCTGTGCGAACCACCGGATCTGCAAGGGACTTGAGCGTCCCCTTGGCCTCGGCCCGAATCTGCGCGACCGACTCCGGCGTGAAGTAGATGCGCGGCCGAACAGCGGGGATCTTCGCCAGCACCGCTTCCATCGTCGGACGCGGGTAAGGCACGGCATCCGTCGGGACAAGGAAGCTGCGAGACTTGCTGGTTACCGCGGTGCCACCTGCATCGAAGCCGTAGCGCCAGTACCACTTCCCGGGTCGAATGAGCTCGGTCGGGGTGTAGACGGACAGCGCGAGATCGCGCACCGTGGTCGTTGCCTCGGCGGCGAAGGTCGGGTCCTGGGAGTACTGCACGAAGTACGTCTTCACACCCGGCGCCGGCACCCACGTGAAGGCCGGTGGGCTCACGGAAACCGTGTCACCCTCTTCCGGGCGATACGGAATCTCGTCGTCCGTAGGGGTCTGGTCAAGTCGGTCCGACATGGCCTGAATCACCTCGGCATCAGTTGCAGGGCGCACAAGCAGGTCGTCCCACCACACGGTCCCGGGTACGAAGAAGTTGAGCAGCTCGACGACGAGGCTCTTCGCCCCGGCTGGGGTCGGGAAGATTGCGTGGAAGGGTGTCCAGTTCTCTGCGGGCGGCAGGAAGTGCCGCAGGTCGCCCAGGAAGTCGTAGGTCTGCGTACTGCGCAGATAGGTCATCCGCAGACAGGCGCCTGCCCCGGAACGAGCGGCGAGACCCTCAGTGCGGTACCAGCCGGAGACGTACATCGAGCCACGGTCCGAGATGGTCAGGCGCTGGGACCATGCACCGCGCTGTTGGTCAGTGGCGACACGAACGCCGACGCTCGCAGTTCCGCTACGACCGGCCTTCTGGTCGTAGACCGAGGTGCCTCCGGTCTTGAAGTCCACATAGTACCACCCCTCGGGCGACTTGGTGCCCTTGTCGAATCCAGGGTTGGTGAGGAGGTTTGCCTCTTGCGCGAGACATTGGGAGACCGCGCAGATCGCGGCGAGAAGGGCGAGATGTCGCATGTTGGCCTCTCGATCTCAGAACTGTGGTCGAAGCCTATTCCCCGGAGCGACCGGCGATCCCTCCCGGCAGGTCCTCGAGCGCAGGACGCCGAAATCAGATTGGTCTCTTAGTCTACATGAGGGTGAGCAGAATGCGTAGTTTCCTGGCCGTCGTCGCCCTCGGTGCGGCGTTGGTCCTTCTGGGTTGCCGAGGTCCCGGAGTTTCGGCGCTACGAGGAGAGGTTGCCAGCCCAGAAGTGCCGGCGAAGGACACAGAGCCACCCAGCGGCACATCGGCACTCGCCGGCGATGCCGCCACAGCGCCGGGCAAGGCCCGGGTACCGAGTCCCCTGGCCTTCATCCGCGGCGGCAACGTCTGTCTCCTGGTCCCTGACAACCCCGAGGCCATCCCCATCACTACCCAGGGGAACTGCCGCACTCCCGCCTGGAGCCGAGATGGGCGGCGGCTCGCCTACCTCCATGACCTCGCGGCAACCGTTGAGGATGTGAGGGGCGAAGACAGGCCGGTGAGTGAGGTCTGGGTGACTGACGCGTCGGGTGAATCCAGGCGCAGAGTCCCGCTTGGCGAGCGAACGACGATAGTGCAGATGGTCTGGACGCCGCAGGGCGACTCCTTGATGGTCACGACCCCGCATGCGGCAACCTCGGACGGCGCCTGGCGGCTTGGTCTCGACGGCCAGTCCCACGGTGAGCCGGTCGGGTGCAACCGCCTCCAGGCTTGTGACAGGGCCGAATCGCCCTACATCCTCGAGGAGCACAACTACACCCGCGGCTGGGGTGCTGAGGAGGTCTTCCTCGTTGGCCCGGACCTGAAGCACACGGCCTACGCCACCGACATGACCGACCTGATGCCAACCATCTCTCCGCGTCTCGACTGGGCAGGCCTTGTGCAACCCGACGACCCCGACCGCCCGTGGAGCGACCAGAGCGATCGCCTGTATCTTGCCGCGACCCCCAGGTTCGAGGCCCCCGACTGGCTCAGCAAGAACGTCGGCAAGGGCCCCGAGGAGAGCCCGGCATCGATGAACGCGCAGGTGCCGTCGGGGTCGCTGCTGATGTTTGAGAGCGCAAGGTCGCTTCACAGCCTGGCCTTCTCCTGGGACGGGAAGTACCTGGCCTTTGTTGCCGAGGAGCGCTCGGCGAAGGGCGGCACGGTGCAGTGCAAGCTGTACGTGCTCTCGGTGCCTGACGGCGCAGTGAAGCTGATCGTGGAGGACGCACGCGACCCGGCCTGGAAGCCTACTCGGTCCGCGGGCGTTAGCGGTTAGCCCCCGGTGGACCTATCAGGGGCGTCGATCGGGCAACGCCACCGCTCCGCTGTCGAAGGTCGGCGAAGTCGAAACACTGTATTGCCGCAGAGGTTTGGAGTGCCCTCGGGAGGGACAAGCATGCGCACCGGCACCTTTGTCGTAGCCACACTCCTCGCACTGGCCACAGCGGCGAGCGCTGCCACTTTGCAGGTTGGCGATCTGCAGGTCGAGGTGATTGGACGGGACTTCCGCCTGGTCCAGCAGTCCCTTGGGGTCTTTGTGGAGGGGTCACTCGGCGGAGCGCGCCCTGGGCGTCTGCCGCAGGTGACCATCGACCAGGCAGCCCGGAGGCTGACTGTAGGGAACGCGCAGGGAGGACGCTGGGTCTTCGCCGTCAGCGAGGACCTCGGCACCGTGACCCTCACGGGCGGCGGTCGTCAGGGCGCTGGTCTGAGGATCAGGACCGTGCGCTGGGGCAAGTCCCCTCTCCCCTGTCGTCTTGACCCGGGCGGCGAGGACTCAGTGGTCCACACCCAGGTCGGGGTTGCCGGCCATCCCGTCTGCGATAGCCTCTTCGATGCCGCGAGCGATAGCGCGCTGACCTTCACTCCCGGCGGGCCGCAGAGTGGCGTCCTGTTCACCGCCCGTATCCGCCGCGACTTCATGAAGAAGGAACGCGGCCTCAAGTACTACGAGCCCATCGACAA